>CAZXVY010000148.1:0-6667 GCA_964644115.1 uncultured Terriglobales bacterium | reverse complement strand
GTTTTACAACATGCCAATGCGGCCCAGGAACCAGCCCAGGCAGATCAGGGTGAGCGCCATTCCGCCCAGGATGTAGAGCCAGGTGTTGCGGCCGAGTTTTTGCAGGACGTCTTTCTGACTGGCCTCGGCGATGAAAAACCAGGGATGATGCTTGCCCTTGCAGATGAGGACGCGCAGGTTTTCATCCTGCACCCCGGGAACCTCGGCGGCGGTGCCCAGCACGTAGACCGGACCGCCGGGGCAGAGGTTATGTTCCTTGAAGCGCATGGGTCCGTGCCATCCTACGCCTTGGGCGATGCAGTAACTGTAAAACAGATCGTGGATGGGGCGGGTCTGGATTTCGTGGTCGGTGAGGGCTTCCTTCAGCCAGGTGACCAGGCGGTTCTGGGACTCGTACTCGAGGTCGCAGGTAAGGTCGAACTCAGCCTCGGCGGGATCCACGCGCACGCGGCCGGTGTCGTCCTGGACGTAGAAGGTCACGGTCTTGGAGCGCTTGTGGACCTCATGCCAACTGGAACTCTTGCCGCGCTTCTCGTAGCGCTCAATCTTGATCTCCGAGCAGTAGCAGGGGACCTGGCTGATGAGGCTGGGAGTGGTGAGGTCCCCAGTGGCTTTGCCGGTTACTTCCACGAAGCCCATGGCCAGGGAGCGGCACTTGCTGGTGGGCGTGTTTTCCACCAGGCGCTTGTTGCGCAGGATGCGGAAGCCCTTGAAGAAGGTCCAGGCGCCGAAACCGGTGCCCAGAAATGCCCAGAAGATGTCCTCGTCGCTGCTCATGGCCTGAAACCGCAAAATATAGACGAGGGAAGGAGGCGTGTAAAGAAAATGCGCGGGCGAGTCGCCCGCTCCCACACATCTAGAAGTGCTCGCGCAGTTGAGCAAAGGCTTCGAGGACGATCAAGCGGCTTGTGCCTTGGGGCGTGACCACTTCCTCGTGTTCCAGCACCCAGGTCTGGTCATGGGGAACGAAGACGGCGTTCAGTCCGGCGGCGAGCGCGGGATTGATGTCGGACTTGGGGCTGTTGCCGATCATCCAAGTGACCTCGAAGGCGAGGCTGTGCTTCTCCAGGATAGCGACGTAGGTGGGCGAATCTTTTTCGGCGACGATCTCGACCGCGGAGAAATATGTTTTCAAGCCCGATTGCTCGACCTTGCGGGACTGCTCGGCGGGAACACCCTTGGTCATCAGGATGAGGTGGTGGCGGCGGGAGAGGTAGTCGAGGGTCTCCGGAACGCCGGCCAGAACTTCTACCGGCTGCTCGGCGATGGCACGGGCGAAGCCGTGGATGGTTTCATGCAGCGCGGGCGTGAGCGGCTCCACGGCCAGGCGCTCGAAGGTCTCCACCAGCGAGTGAGTGAAGCTGCCCAGGCCGTACCCGTGCTGGGCAATGCTCTCCAGCTCCACGCCGTTGAGCACCTGGCGCACCTGCTGAGGCGTGTACTGGCGATGATTGAGAAAAGAGATGAAGTCGGCAATGGCGCGCTCGAAGTAGACGTTGTTCTCCCAGAGGGTGTCGTCAGCGTCGATGAGGAGGGTTTGGCGGAAGGACATTGCTTCTACCTCTTATACCGCCATAAAGAGAAATTGAAAATTCAAAATTCAAAATGGAAAAAAGCGCGCAGGAAGGACGCCGGCGAAAAGCAGCAGAACTCCAAAAAACCAAGAACCAGAAACCAGAAACCGTGGCTTTACCCGACGAACTCGACTCTCGCCGCGTGAGGGATGATGCCGGCGCGGTGGCCCATGTCAAGCATGCGGCGGACGGCTTCGCGGCCGTCTTCCCCGTAGTCGAGGGTGCGTTCGTTCACGTACATGCCCACGAAGCGGCTGGCCTGCGCCTTGTCCAGATCGCGGGCGAACTGCATGGCGTAATCCAGGGCCTCTTCGCGATGGTCGAGGGCGTACTGGATGCTTTCGCGCAAGGCCTGCGACACCTGGGCGACGACCTCGGGTCCCAGATCGCGGCGGATAGCGTTGCCGCCCAGGGGCAGCGGAAGCCCGGTGGTGGAGCGCCACCACTGGCCGAGGTCCACGATGCGATGCAGTCCGGCCTTGGCGTAAGTGAGCTGGCCTTCGTGAATGATGAGCCCGGCTTCGTAGCGGCCTTCCTGCACCAGGGGCAGGATGCGGTCGAAGGGCACGACTTCGGTCTCCACCGAAGGCGCGAACAGCTTGAGGGCGAGATACGCGGTGGTGAGCTTGCCGGGCACGGCGATCTTCTTTTCCGCCAGGGTTTCGGGCGGGAAGACGCGGGTGGAAACCACCATGGGCCCGTATCCGTCGCCCAGGCTGCCGCCGCTGGCCAGCAGCGCGTACTGGTCCTGCAAGTAGGGATAAGCGTGAAAGGAAATGGCGGTCACGTCGAAGACGCCTTTCAGCGCCTCCTGGTTGAGGGTTTCGATGTCGCACAAGGTGTGGCGGAAGCGCAGGCCCGGGGCGCGCACCTTGTTGGTGGCCAGGGCGTAGAACATGAAGGCGTCGTCGCTGTCGGGACTATGGGCCACGCTGATTTCGCGCAGCCCGTCTGTAGGCGATGTGGGGGACGGCGCGGGGGACGCTGCGGGCGCTGCTGCCGGCTTTTTGCGCGTGGTCATTTTCTTCGCGTGGTGGTGAGGGTGGTGAGGCTCAAGGGCGCGGGCTTCCCAGTCATTCGAGGGAAGGGGCGTGGGAAGGCGGGCCGGTGGGATGGGGCTGGAAGCGGCGCGCCACGCGGGTGGCGATGGCGGCGGCGAACATCACCTTGATCACTTCCGCGAAGATAAAGAACACCAGTCCGGCAGCCACCGCCTGGGCGAGCGATCCGGTGAGGAGGAAGAGCCAGGCGATGCCGCCCGCGAACAGGACCGCGTCTGCGGCGAGGGCAGCGAGCAAGTTGCGCGCAAACTTCGGGCAGCGCGGGTCGGCGATGGCGCCTGCCGTCCAGGCGGCCAGCGGGTAGGCGATGAGGTATCCGCCGGTGGGGCCGAGGAGCTGTGCCAGGCCTCCGGGGCCGGTGGGACTGAACACCGGGAAACCCATCGCGCCTTCGGCCAGGTACAGGGCCAGTGCCGCGGCGCCGCGCCGGCTGCCCAGGAGCAGTCCCACCAGCAGCACGGCAAAGTTCTGCAGGGTGAGCGGCACCGGGGTCATGGGGAGCGGCAGGGTCACGCGCGCGCACAGCGCCACAAGCAAGCTGGCGCCCGCGACCAGCAACGCGTCGTAGAGCAGCGTCGCGGACCGGGTTGAGACCGGGTGCGCTTCCAGAGTCCGGGCTTGAGGCTGGGCCATAGCTACTTCAGAGTAAGTTCGCGGTTGAGTTCGTGGTCGTGCTCCAGCGATTGCAGAAACTGGTGCAAGGCGTGGCCGGAAGCGCGCTGCTGACGCAACTGGCGCCGCACGCGCACATAGGCCGCGGCGGCTGTCCCCAGCAGGGCCAGGACCGAGAGCACGAGCACGATGTAGAGGAACGTCATGAATACAAGTGATTAGGATAACAGAATTGTTAATGGGGGATTGGTGATTTGTAATTGGTGATTTGTAATTGCAAAACCAAGATCCCTCGACTGCGCGCTCCTTCGCCCCGACCACAGTCGGGGGTCAGTCGCGCTCCGCTCGGGATGACAAATCCCTTCGGCATGACAGGGGCGAAGGGCGCCATCAGATCACGCGATGACCCGATGACCCGATGGCGCGATCTTTTCACTTGGCCAGGGCGCGCTCGATGTCGTCCACGGTGCGGGCGAGGGAGGCGGTGAGGTTGACCAGCTTGCCGCTTTCGTCCACGTAGTACATCTCCTCGATGCGCACGCCCAGCTTTTCCTCCGGGATGTAGATACCAGGCTCGATGGTGAACACCATGCCGGGAGCGAGCGGGGCGTTGCTGTCGCCGGGGTCGTGCACGTTCAGGCCCACGTAGTGGCTCAGCCCGTGGATGAAGTACGTTCCCAGCGGCTGGCCGTGAAGGTCCTTGCCGTGGGAGTTGATGTAGTCGGCGGCCACCTTGTGGAGCGAGGTGGCGTTGGTGCGGCTGAGGGTGGACTTGCCGGCGACGAAAGCCTGCTCCGCGGCTTCCACCGCACCCATGACAATGTTGTAGATCTCACGCTGGCGCGCCGTGAACTTGCCGCCGGCGGGCAGGGTGCGGGTGATGTCGGTGGCGTACATGGAGTACTCGCCGCCCACGTCCATGACCACCAGGTCGCCGTCCTGAAGGGTGGCGGAGTTCTGCGAGTAGTGGAGCACGGTGCCGTTAAACCCCGAGCCTACGATGGGAGAGTACGCCGGGCGCTCGCAGCCGCGGCGGCCAAACTCGTACTGCATGAGCGCGGAAATCTGCTGCTCGGTCACGCCCGGACGCATGGCAGCGGGCACGGCCTGGTGCGCGGCAATGGAAGCGTCCGTGGCCTTGCGGATGAGCGCGATCTCTCCTTTGTCCTTGATGAGACGCAGAGCGTCCACCAGCGGCTTGACGTCGGAAAATCCGATGTAGTTGGGAAAAGCGTTGGCGCGGCGCAGCCACTCGATGCCCAGTGCGGAATGGGAGGTCTCGCCGGCTTCGCGAATGTCGGTGTACACGGTGGCGCGCGGCTGCGGCAGGATGCGCGCCAGCTCGTCGCGCATGGCGTCGAGTGGCAGGACGCGATCAAAGCCGGTGACCTCGGGCGCCTTCGAGTCGCCGGGGCCGAGCTTGGGGCCGGTCCAGCGCTCCTGCGAAGGATTGCGCTGCGGCAGGAAAAAGACTTCGGTGTAAGGACGCGCCGCCGAGGAGCCCTTGGCCTCGACCGCGGGCGCAATCAGCAGCGCGCCGCCGGGCTCCGCCCATCCGGTGAGGTAGTAGAAGTTTTCGTCCTGACGGAAGCCGTAGAGCGCGTTCGGACCCTCCTTCTCGGTGGCTGCAAACAGCACAACCGCGCCGCCGTTGGTGCGCGCGGCCAGGGCCTGGCGCCGGGCGCGGTAGTCGGCGTTGGGCTGGCGTTCGAGGGCGGAAGCCAAGGTGGCGGTCAGGAGCAGGAGGACAGTCAGGATTCGGCGCACAGGGACCTCGTGGTTGGAATGAAACGAAAGGCGATTTTAGCACGCTGAGATTCGCGCACATTGGGCGCGCTGGGGGACTCGCTGGGGGGGCTCGCTGGGGGGCGCGCTGGGCTGCGGCGGGGGCAGAGAGCAGAGAGCCAGCGGGTGATAGAATCCCCGCATTCCTGGGGGATTTCGGATGACCCTCGCTGCCGGAGCCAAGCTCGGCCCCTACGAGATAGTCGGATTAGTGGGCGCCGGCGGGATGGGAGAGGTCTATCGCGCGCACGATTCGCGCCTGGACCGCGAAGTCGCGGTCAAGGTGCTGCCGGCTTCGTTTCTGGCGGACGCCGACCGCCTGCATCGCTTTCAGCAGGAGGCACGCACCGTCAGCCAGCTCAACCACGCCAACGTGCTTTCCATCTACGACGTGGGCGAGCACGACGGCGGCCCCTATCTGGTGACCGAGCTGCTGCAGGGTGAGACGTTACGCGCGCGGCTGCTGGCCGGCGCCGCCCCGCAGCGCAAGGCCCTGGAGTGGGCATTGCAGATGGCCCGCGGTCTCGCGGCCGCCCATGCCCGCGGCATCGTTCATCGCGACCTCAAGCCGGAAAACATTTTTCTCACACGAGAAGGGCAGCTCAAGATCCTGGACTTCGGCCTGGCCAAGCTCACCCAGCCGGAGCCCGGCTTGGCAGTTGGGGGCGAAACCCCAACCCTGCCCAGCCTGACGGGGAGCGGCGTGGTGATGGGCACGGCGGGTTACATGTCGCCAGAGCAGGTGCGCGGCCGCCCCGCCGATGCCCGCTCGGACATTTTCAGTTTTGGGGCCGTGCTTTACGAAATGCTCTCCGGGCGCCGCGCCTTCCATGGCGAGACGCATGCCGAAACCATGACCGCGATCCTCAGGGCAGAGCCGCTTGAGTTCGCCGCCGAGCTGCACGTCCCCGGTTCGGTCGAGCGGATGGTGCGCCGCTGCCTGGAGAAGGACCCGGAGGAGCGCTTCCAGTCGGCCCGCGATCTGGGCTTTGCGCTGGATGCGCTCTCTAGCGTCACCGCTGCTGTGGCGGTGCCGTCTCTGCCCGCGACCGCCATCCGGCGGCGATGGCGGCTGCCGCTGGCGCTGGCTGCCACGCTGCTGCTGGTGTTCGCCGGCAGCCTGGTGTCCTGGCGTCTCAGCAGCCGCGCTGCGCCGCAGCCGAGTTTTCACCAGCTCACCTTCAAGCGCGGACCCATCTACGCGGCGCGTTTCGCGCCTGACGGACGCAACATCATCTATGCCGCGGCGTGGGACGGAGGCCAGAGCCAGATCTATTCCACCAGCCCAGACAGCCCGGAGTCGCGGCCGCTGGGCTACCAGAACGCCGGCCTATTCGCGGTATCCCGCGCCGGCGAGCTGGCCCTGGCCCTGGGCTGCCAGCCGTTTTTCGTGGCCGATTGCGGAGGAACGCTGGCCCGCGCGCCACTCTCCGGGGGAGCGCCGCGGCCCATCCTGGGAGATGTGCACGCCGCCGACTGGGACCAGCAGGGCACCGGCTTGGCGCTGATACGGGTGGTGGGCGAGAACCGAATCGAGTTTCCTGCGGGCACTGTGCTCTACAAACGCGCGGGCGGCTGGCTCAACTCGGTCCGCATCTCGCCGCAGGGTGATGCGGTTGCGTTTATCGAGCACCC
>CAZXVY010000147.1:0-6675 GCA_964644115.1 uncultured Terriglobales bacterium | reverse complement strand
ACCCGCAGCGTGAGGTGGCGTTCTCCATGGTGGCGGTGGGGCGAGGGCCCGAACCGGCGCCCGAGCTTCTGGGCGATCAGGGGGGCGATCAGGCGGGCGATCCGGCGCCGCTCGATGTGGAAACGCTGCCCGTGTCGCGGCGGGAAGTGGACTACCCGGAAATGCGCGAGCTGCATGCGGACTCGTCGTTGCGCACGCCGGAGGAAGCGGCGGAGTGGCGCGGCGGGTGCGCGGCGGCGGCAGCCCCGACGAGTCGGGGCGAATTGGTCTCGCTCGAACCGCTGACCGAGGAAGCGCTGCCGCGCGATCCCATCGAGCGCGTGATTGTGCGGCGCGGCTCCACCCGGCAGTTTGCCCGCACCTCCATTACGCTGCCTCAGCTTTCGACCATGCTGGAGCGCGCCACGCGCGGCGTGAATGCGGACTTTCTGTTGCCGGGCACGCAGCTCAACGACCTTTACCTGATCGTGAATGCCGTGGACGGGCTGTGGCCCGGGGCGTACTTCTTCCATCGCCAGAGCCGGGAATTGGAATTGCTGAAGGCGGGCGAGTTCCGGCAGGAGGCGTACCGGCTGGGCCTGGAGCAAAGCCTGCCCGCCGACGCCAGTGTCGCTGTGTTCTTTCTTGCCGACCTGGAGCGCATCCTCGATCGCTTTGGGAACCGCGGGTACCGCGCGGCGCAACTGGAGGCGGGAATCCTGGGCGGCAAGCTGTACCTGGCGGCCTACGCGCTGGGGCTCGGAGCCACGGGATTGACTTTCTACGACGACGACGTGGTGCGCTTCTTTTCGCCGCACGCCCAGGGCAAGAGCGCCATCTTCCTGACCGCGATTGGACGCAGCGCGAAGCGACTTGCGAGTACGGAGTAACGAGTGCAGAGTACAGAGTGCAGAGTGCAGAGTGCAGAGTGCAAGACGCCGGAGCGCTGAGTGTTGAGTACTGAGCGCTGAGAACTGAGTACTGGGTACTGGGTACTGGGTACTGCCTGTCCCTACCTGGGGACTTCGAACACCAGCTCGGCCGACCAGGCGAGCAGCGGGTCGCCGGTTTGCTGGAGGGAGCGGTGCAGCGTAGCGCAGCCGGCGGGGAGGTCTCCGGTGAATACTTCCTTGCCGTTGAGCAGCACCCGCACCGGGCCGGCCGCGGCCAGCAGTTCGGGGCGCAACAGAAGACGCAGGCGGCGCACCCGGCGCGTGCTCAGGCGAATGGTGTTGTCCTTCTCGATTTCCGCTTTCACTTCCGCCAGACCGTCGTCCTTCTCCAGCATTTCCAGCCAGTAGAGCCGGGGGGCGCGCAGGGTGCGCGCCTGGAAGTTGAGGGTGCGCGGAAAGGGGTTGCGCTCGAATCGGCGGAAAAAGTCGAGGGTCATGCCCTCGTCGCCGCGACCCAAAACAATCTCGTGGCCGCGTTCGGGGAAGATGTGGCTTTCGAGCGGGGCCGGGCGTCCGGCCAAACTCTCCACGGTGTCGCGGGTGGCGTCGGCTTGGATGACCTCATCGCCGGCGCCGTGCAGGAAGAGCAGCGGAACGTGGTCGCTGTTGCGAGGCAGAAGTTCGTTGTCCTTCTCCAGTTCCGGAACCCAGAGTCCGGCGCCCATGGCGGAAACGGCGGCGGCGAAGCGGTGAGGCCAGAGCGTGGAGTAATAAAACGCTCCCGTGCCGCCGTTGCTCAGGCCGGTGAGGTAGACGCGGCGGGTGTCCACGTTGAAGCGGCGCAGCACGTCGTCGAGCAGGACGCTCATCATCTCGGTGGGTTTCGAGTGCCACCAAAACCCGTGAGCGTGCGGATAGATGACCAGGTAGCCGGTGCCGGCAACGCCGTCGTCGGCCAGCAACGCGCCTTCACTGGCGGGGCCGGCGTTTCCGGAAAGATAGAAGAGAACGGGGAAGGGCTCGTCGCCACGATAGTCCTCCGGGACGCGCACGAAGTAAGGCCAGCCGCGAAAGCCTTCGGCTTCGAGGACCTGCGGGGTCGTCCCCACGGGCTGCCAGGAGGCACGCCGGCGGCGACGAACGGTCTCGGACCAGAGAGCAGTGTCGTCGCAGGCGGGCGAGGAAGAAGAAGCTGCGCCTCCTCCGGGCGCGGGCGCGCCGGAGAATACTTCCGCTTCCAGCAGCGGAGACGGGCTGAGCTGGTTCCAGCGCGCCAGCGCCTGCTCGGCGGTGTTCACAATGAGAGCGTCGCGTGCCGGGAGTCGCGACCGAACGAAGGCGAGGGCCGCCCGGCGCACGAACTCGTCGGCGTCGGCCAGAGCGCGGGCGATCAGCGGTCGCGCCTCCTGCAGGTTGTGCTGCTCGAGCATCCGCACCGCTAGCGCGCGCACCCGAGGGCTGGCGCTGCCCAGGAGCGTCTGCAAACGCTCGAGGCCAGGAGAAGGCAGGCGGCGGCGGTAGGCCAGGCCGAGGACGCGGCGGTGGGCGTCGGTGTCCGGCTGATCGAACAGCGCGTAGAGGTCAGCCGCCGGAATGGACAGAGTGTCGGAAACCAGCAATGCGGCCAGGGCAGCGTGGCGCGCTTCGGTGGAGGTGAGCCAGGCTGCCGCGGCCTCGCCGCGACGGCGCTCCAGCAGCTCCAGCGACAGCTTCTCGCGGGTGGTGCCGCCCGACATCGCGGGATAGGCAACCTCGATTTCCAAACGCTGGAGCAGCCCGCTCTCCGGACAGAACCAGTAGCGCAGGCTGAAATCCGGAGCGGTGGAGGTTCCGGTGATGCGCAGGCAGGTGTGGGTTTCCAGCGTCTCCCAGGCGGCGGCGGTGAGCGACATCGGGACCAGACCGCCGGCCTCCCAGCGGTCGCCGATGCGGACCGGGCCCGGAGGCAACGGCATGATCTCGCGGATATCGAACAGGGCCTTGCTATTGGTCTCGCGCACCACCTGAGGGGGAATCTGCGCCCAGCCGGCGAGATCAAAGCGATTGGCCTCGGCGTAGCCCGGGCTGCGAGCGATGCGCTCGGCCATGTCCTTGCGTCCCTGCTTGAGGCGATCCTGCCCGTTCAGTTTGAAGCGCAGCAACTCGCCGGAGGTGCGGTTGCGCTGGAACCCAATCACCAGCGCGCCGCGGTTTGCGTCCAGCACCAGCGCGTGATTGGTCCAGGAATTCCGACTCGAAGAGTCCAGCTGCTGGCCGGAGACCTGGCGCTCCAGGGTCTGGCGATAGACCAGGTGATCGCCGGGGCGGAGGTCGTAGCGGAGCTGGCGCGGCTCCTGGGCGCAGAGCGCGAGCCCGCGCAGAAGGAGAAAGCCAAGCAGCAACGCGGGTTGGCGTGCGGAGAACAACCTTCCTCATTGTCGCTTTCTTTTCCGAAGAGGCGCAAACCCGCAGGGGCAGGGAGCTGATAGCCAGGGAGCAGGAGGTCCAGAGCGGTGTCGGCCGGGCGGAGCCGGCGTTGGAGGTTACTTGGGGACGATGCCCAGGTAGTCTTCCACCCACTTCTTCACGCGCTGGCGGGCTTCGGAGGGCGCGAAGCGCACGCCCACCAGGCCGTCAGCTTCGGTGACCCAGGAAACCACGGAACGCAAGGAAACTTCCGGAAGCCCGGGCAAAGTGAACGTGAGGCCGACGCTCTGCGGAACGGCGAGCGGAGTGGTGGTGTGAAACGCCAGGCCTCCGCCGGAAACCTCGCGGGTGCTGGCGGAGGAGCGGCGTCCGTCCACCTCCAGCTTGACGCCGGTGACCAGGGGCACGCGGACATAGAGGCGCAATTCGCCATTGACCAGCGCCTGGGTGGAGTGGATGACCTTGCCGGCAACCTCGCGCACCACGGGAGTATGAAACAGGGCGTTGATGCCATGGCGAGTGAAGGGCAGGGCTTCTTCGGTGGTGGCGGCAACCCCGTAGACCACGGCGCGCTTGTTGTCGCTGGAGCTGCGAATCACCTGCAGCAGGCCGGAGGCACGCTCGTTGAGCGGGACCACGAAGGCATCGAATTTTTCGCGCGCCAGCCGCGGCTCCACCACTCCGGTGAGCGGGATGCCGTTGATACGGTGCTGCTGGAAGCTTTCGCGCAGGGCGTCGTTGGTGGGCGGGTCCAGGTTGATCAGCGCCGCCCGCGCGGGCGGCTTGAGCGAGGACGTGGTAGCTGGCGGCGGGGTTGCCATGAAGACGTGACATCGTATTGTGGCTGCCGGGCGCAGATTTCGCAACCGCTTTTCGCGGGGAGACTCGATTTGGTCAAGCGTGGCGGGCGGCGGCGGGGTTTGCCTGCCTTCAGTCGCTTTGCGGCACGGCTTCTCGAATTGTCATCCCGAGCGAGTCCGAAGGTCACTTTGCGGCACCCCTTCTCGAATTGTCATCCCGAGCGAGTCCGACCGAGCCCGCCGCGGCGGGCGGAGGGAGGGCGAGTCGAGGGATCTTGGTTTTGCGTTTAGAAGACTTGGTTGTGCGTCTAGAAAAACTGGTTCTCACGGCACGGCCCACTTTCAGGAACGGTTTGACAGCGCGGCGTCGTGAACGCAGAATGGCGTCCGCGCGATGGAGTTCCCCTTCTACCTGCGTCTCGGTCCGTGGTCGCTGCATCCGCACTGGGTGTTGGAGTTCCTCGCCTACACCGTGGGGTTCCGTATTTACCTGCGGCTGCGCGGGAAGCAGGGAGACCCGGTATCTGCGCCGGTGCGCTGGAGCGTGATCGCCGCCGCGGCGGCGGGCGCCGCTCTGGGCAGCAAGGTCCTCTACTGGTTTGAAGATCCGTATGCGACGCTCGCCCAGTGGCGCGACCCGGCGTATCTGCTGGCGGGCAAGACCATCATCGGAGGACTGATTGGCGGGCTGATTGCCGTCGAGCTCACCAAACGCCAGCTCGGAGTAAACACGCGTACCGGCGACCTGTTCGCGCTGCCGCTGGCGCTGGCCACGGCCATCGGGCGCGTGGGCTGCTTCCTCACCGGACTCGACGACCACACCTACGGCGTCGCCACCTCCTTGCCCTGGGGCGTGGACTTCGGCGACGGCGTCCCGCGGCATCCCACGCAGATTTACGAAATCATTTTTCTCATGCTGCTGGCGGCGGCGATTGTGCGCTGGTCGCGGCGGCCGCATGACAACGGCGATCTTTTCAAATTGTTCATGGTGGGATACATGGGCTTCCGGCTGCTGGTGGACTTTCTGAAGCCGGGTGTGACAGTTGCCGAACTGTCACTCCTGCAGTGGGCGTGCGTGGCCGTACTGGTCTACTATGCGCGGGACGTGAGGCGCTGGCTGACCGCGAGGTCGGCGGCGGTATCGGAAGGGAAGGCCTAGATGGCGGGTAAGCCCAACGTAGCGCTGCGAGTGATCGGCATCATCGGCATCAGCATGGTGATCGCCGTGTCCAGTTTGATCTTTCTGCTGGCGGCCGCCTGCGGCCTGCTTACCGTCAGCGGGTCGGAATGGTGGGTGCCGCTGGTGATCGTAGGCGTGTACGCGCTGATCCTGGGCGGAGGCTTTTTCGGGATTTTCAAGCTGGCCAAGGGAATGTCGCGCGCGCCGGCGGGAATTGCCGACCCGCCGCCTGCGCTGGAAGAAACTGCGGAGCATCCCCTGACGCCCGCGGAAACGGCCAAGCTGCTGGAGCCTTTGCGGCTGGCCATGGGCGCGGCCATCGGGCTCAGCTTCCTGTCGCTGATCGCCGTCCGATTTCAGACTCCGGGCCAGGGCGCGTTTCCGCTGAGCCAGATCCCCGCCTTCATCCTGTATCAGCTTCCCTTTGCGGCCGCGTTTTGGCTGACGCGCGCGGGGCCGGACCGCAAAGGCGTGGGCTTGGCCATGACCTTCAGTGCGGTTTCGGTGCTGTACGGGCTGGGGTCGTGGGGAGCGTTGCTCTTTTACTATCTCCGGACAAACAGCTTTCACCCCAGCGTGCTCATTTCTCTGGCGGACATCGCGGCCACGGGCGCGGCCGCATTTTTCGCGTTCCAGTTGTGGAGGCGCGGGCCGGGAACCAGCTACGACATCGCCATTCTGCTGGGTGGAATTTTCGGTTCGATGGTCTACCTGGGCGTAGTCCGCTTCGTGGTGCAGTTGATTTTGATGCGAGGACTGGGCGGATGAGCGACAACGCTGTCACTACGCCGAAGCCGAGCAAGCCCACCTGGCGGCAGGCGCTGGTGATGCTGGGCGGTGGAGCGCTGCTGGCTTCGTCCGCCTGCTACGGCGTCGTCGGCGCGGGAAGCAACGACCTGGCGGGGTTCACCTTCAACGCCGGTTTTTGCATCGGGATGATGATGGCGCTGGTGGGCGTGATCCTGGTGATCGTGCGTTCGGCGAGACGGCCGGCGGTGAGCGACAGCGTCACAATTTCTCCGGTGCCACCGCCCACCTGGCCGCAGACCCTGATCATGCTGGCCAGCGGCGCAGTGCTGGGCGCAAGCTCCTGCTACGGGTTTCTGGAAACGCTGGGGAAGAAGGGCGGCAACCTCTACGGGCCGTTCGCCACAGGTTTCTATATCGGCTGCCTGGTGGCGCTGGGCGGGCTGATCATGGCGCTGATACGGGTGGCCAGGAGTCTCATGAAGCGCACATCGAAGAGTGCTTGACGAGGTGTTGGAATGGCGGACCGTGTTCGACCGTATCTCTTTTATGACGTGATGGTTTCCATCTGCTCCACCTGCTACCGCAAGGTGGAAGGCAAGATCGTGTTCCAGGACGACAAGGTTTTCGCGCTGAAGCGCTGCCCGGAGCACGGCCACGAACGCGTCCT
>CAZXVY010000146.1:4712-6718 GCA_964644115.1 uncultured Terriglobales bacterium | reverse complement strand
GGGTTTCCTCGTCCATACCCGAGCGTTCGTCGAGTAAGTACAGAGCGGCCACGCGCAGGTAGGGATCGGCGCTCTCCAGGTGGGGGCCCACCGACTCGGCGAGGGTGGCGCGGGTTGCCGCCTCGCGGGCCGCTTCCCGCCGCGCCTCGGCAAGCCCGGCCGCTGCCGGGACCAGTCTCGCGCCCACAGCAACCACCGCGGCCTCCCGGCTGGCTTCGTCCTGCGAACGCAACTGTTCGCTCAGGGCGCTGGCTTTTTTCTGCGCCGGGTCCCAGCCGAAGGCCAGCATCAGGCCGTCGGCCGCGTGCGCACATCGGCGCGACACCACATCCACCAGGAATTCTCCCGCTGCCGAGGGAGCCGCCCGCAACAAGCGGATGGTGTGCCGCGCCCCTTCGATCACCTGCAGCAGATTGGCCACGTGGGGCGCCGTGCCCTGGCCCTTGCGCAGCAACTCATCCAGCACCGCGCCATGCTCTTCGGGGGTGACGCCGTAGTCCCGGCGCAGGTGGCGGACCACGCGGTCATCGGGGGAAGCAGCGGCCCGCGCGATGCGTTCCAGATAATTCTCGAGCGCGCGCGAGTAAGACGCCAGTTGCAGGCGCTTCTCCGCCGAAACCTGCAGCGCCGGATTGCTGATGCGGGAGCGCTCTTCTTCGTCCAGGTCGGCCATGATGCGCTCGTGGTCGGCCTGGCTGAGTTGCAACTGGTTGCGCAGCGATTCCAGCTGCTGCACCTGGGCGCGGGTGACAAAACCGCTGGCCACCGCCTCCCGCACCGCTTCCTTGTAGATTTCCAGGAGGTGCGCATACCCGCTGGCGTGAGTTTGCGAGCGGATGGTGTGAATCAGGAAGGCTTCGTGCAGGTCGGCGGGAGGCTTCATGTCCGCCCATTCCCAGCGCCGCAGGATCTGGCGGGCCAGCGTTTCTTCGGCGTAGGCCTGCTGGCGGCGCTGCAAGCGGCGCACCAGGAACAGTGTCGCGGTCACCAGCACCAGGATTTGCACCCCACCGGAAGCGCCGGGGATCAGCCGGATGGTCGGCGCACCGGCAAACGTGTAGAAGGTAACGAAGGCGACGAACGCCGTCGCCGTGAACATCAAGTGGCGCACTCCGGCTTCGTCCAGTTCCTGGTCCCGTTGCTGGAGGCGCGGGCCGGCATAGCGCTCGATCCAGGAAAACAGCGCAAAGCTGAGCAGCGCGCCCAGGGCCAGCGTGAGCAACGCGGCCACGGCCCGCGGCCAGGACGGCAGAAAATAAAAGCCCGCGGTCCGGGGATTGTCGCCGGGCAGGAACGCGCTCTGCAACACTTCCGGTTCGTTCGTCCAGGCTCCACCGAAGTAGTAGTCCCAGGTTCCGGACTGCAGGTAAAAATAAAAATAGAAGGCGAAGACCAACCCGGGAAAAGCGAAGTAGGCGAACTTCTTCGGCCCCGAGAGGATCTCCTTCCAGTAACCGTTCTCTTCGTTGATGTCCGGGCAGGCGGGCTTGCAGGCGGTGCATTTGGGGCACTGCGAGTTGGGGGTGGGCTGTAGTCCGCGCGGTTCGGTGTAGATTTTTTCCACGAACGACACCGGGCAGACATAGTTGCACCAGGTCTTACCGGTGTAGGCGGCGCCGGAAACAAAGGCTGCCAGGGAGAGCAGGAGAAGGAACAGGGCGAGCGCACCGCCGTGTCCGTTGGTAGCCACCAGGCGCAGCCAGAGGCAGGCGAAGAGGACCGCGAACACCACTCCGCAGTAGTTGGCCTGAAGCCACGAGGAAGCGCGGCGCGCTCCCGGCCGGTCCAGGCGGGCGGGCAGTTGGGCAAACCAGGCGAGTGGGCAGATGTGCCGCCAGCGGTGATAGCCGGCGAGCACGATGAGTAACGGCAGGGAGGCCACCGTCACCGTCCAGAAGACGCGTCCCAGCCATTGCGGGGCCAGCCACCCGAGAACCGGCATGGCCACAAACACCGCCAGCGCGCACCGGCGCACCGGCGCCAGCCACGCGCTTTCGGATGCTGCT
>CAZXVY010000146.1:0-4612 GCA_964644115.1 uncultured Terriglobales bacterium | reverse complement strand
GGGGCTTCAGTCCTGGCCCGGAGATTTCTCGGCTTTGGGGCTGGCTTCGGGTGCTTCGACGATCTCGTCCCGGACTTTCTGAATCATGGCGACGAATTCTTCCTTATCTTTCCCGTTCACCTTGAACTTGTCCAGCGAGAGTTCAAGCTTCTTGATGCTGGAATCCCATTCCGCGCGGGTGATCTTGAGTCCCTGGTGTGCGGACTTCATGTCGCGGCCGATGTAGCTGCACGGCCCTCCGGTCATGGCGCAAAACTGATCCACGATGATCTGCCGGGTACGCTTCAAGGAGGCCTCGCTGCGCCCGCCCCCGAAACGGTTGAATGCCGGATCGCCCCTCAACTGAACCAGGAAGTCGTCCACGATTCCGGCCATCGCGTCGTAACCGCCCATGCGTTGATAAAGGGTCTTGGCGGGCTTCTCGTTCTCGCCCGCGAAACTGATGCCGGTGGAAAACATGGCCGCCACCACCACGGCCAGAACGCAACCGGCCATTCTTCGAAGCCGCCGCCCGCTCTTCCTAGACTCCATAAGCGATCTCTCCTTATAAGTACTGCCACCGCTGGATTTTTGCCGGGTGGGGACACACGCGGCCCTGAGCTTCGACTGCGTGTGGGTGCCCCGGATCCGTGAAAGTCATCGTATGCACGGAACCATGGCGAGTCAAATCGTCGATCGCTAGTACGGCCCGATGATTCCGCCGATCTGCCGCGATGGTGGGTGCGCAGAGTCCGTCGGCTTCATGGCTTCTGCGATCACATCCAGATACTTCAGCCCCGAGCCTGTATTGAACAGCACCACGCTGTCGCTCGGCTTGAGGAAGCCCGATGCCAGCAGCTTGCGATAGGCGGCCAGCGAGGCTGCGCCTTCCGGCGCGGCGAAAATGCCCTCTTCCCGGGCCCACGAGCCCAGCGCATCCAGGATCTCGGCGTCGGTCACGGCCACGGCTGTGCCCTTGCTTTCGCGCAGGATTTTCAGAATCAAGTAGTCGCCATAGGCCTTGGGGACGCGCAGACCAGCGGCCAGAGTGCGCGCGTCCGGCCAGGGATCGCTGGCGCTCTTGCCCTCCTCCCACGCTTTGACGATGGGTGCGCAGCCCGTGGCTTGCACCGCGATCATGCGGGGGCGTTCCGGCCCGATCCAGCCCAGTTCCTGCATCTCCTCAAACGCCTTCCACATGCCCAGCAGACCCACGCCCCCGCCCGTGGGATAAATGATGGCGCTGGGCAGCCGCCAGCCCAACTGCTCGGCGACTTCGTAGCCCATGGTCTTCTTGCCTTCGACGCGGAAAGGCTCCTTGAGCGTGGAGACATCGTGCCAGCCCTCGGCGCGCGCCTGCTCGGCCACCATGCGCCCGCAGTCGCTGATCAAGCCATCCACCAGGGTGACTTTGGCGCCGTAGGCCCGGCATTCCAGGAGATTGGCCTGGGGTACGTCGCTGGGCATGAAGATGTGGGCCTCGATCCCTGCTGCCGCCGCGTAGGCGGCCAGCGCCGACCCGGCATTGCCGGCCGTGGGGATGGCCAGTTGGTTGCGTCCGTAAGCTCGGGCCATGGTCACGGCCAGGGAAAGTCCGCGCGCTTTGAACGAGCCGGTGGGATTCAGGCCTTCATCCTTGATCCACGCGTTCGCATGCTGGCGCGAACGCAGCATGGGAGTGAAACCTTCGCCCAAGGTGACGGGCGGCGCTTCCGGCAGAACGGCAGCGTAGCGCCACATGCCGGCGCGGTTCGTGTCCAAAATCTTCTGGGGAGAAGTGCCTTTCAGTGACGCCAGGTCATAACGCACCCAGAGCGCCCCGCCGTCTTTGGGGCAAACGCCCTGCAGCTCCGCTGCACTCAGCTTCTCGCCGCAACGCGAGCACTCAAAGTGGATGATTCTGGGCATCAGGTGTACTTGCCTCCCCTTCGAATTTGCGGCGGATGTAGGACTGGGGCATGGATGCCGTTGCGATTATTCCGCCGGCGACGGGCCCGGAGGCAACTGCTTCAGCAGCGCCTCTGCCCGCCGGAACCAGGGACGCTCCCGCCGCTTCAAGTATCCCGGCAGGTTGTGCTTTTTCGACAGGATGCGATGCGCCCAGTGGCGCGCGTCGTCGGGCCGGCCCTGTTCCATCAGGAACTGCGCGTACTGGCACTGCGTCTCCGAGAGCGTGGAAATCTTCACCACTTCCTGAAACAGAGCCCCAGCTTTCTCCGTGCGCCCGGTCCTGGCCAGGGCGTGGGCTAGCAGCCCGGCGGCGCGATGAAAATCGTGCTTCGCTTCGAGTGTGACTACGTGCTCCAGGTCGCCGACGGCCGCGGCAAAGTCGCCTAGCTCCAGCTCGCACATGGCGCGGTGATAGAAGGGCTCCGGAGTCATCGTGCGCGTGGTGATGGCCTGGTCGAAGCACTGGCGTGCGCGTTTGTAGTCCTCTTTTTCCATGTAGAGGTCGCCCAGCTCCTCGTAGTTGCCGGGTGCGGGATTATCCAATACCAGCGACTCGAGCTCGGCGATGCGCTTGCGGTGGGACATCACCTGGAATTGTCCGCGTACCAGCGAGAGCTCGGGCAGGGCTTCCGCCAGAAGGTAAACCAGCGCGCCCAGCCCGCCGCCGAACAGGATGATCCACAGCCAGAAGTTGTCGGGCCTGCGGCGAACAAAGTGGAGGATGGCCAGCGCTTGCAGAATTATTCCCCACGTGTAAATAAAGGAAACCGCGCCCATGACCGTCGCCCGACTATAGCACGCGGAAAGAAGGTGCTTCCCCTACGCCCGCGGTGCCGAATCTACTGCAAGCCACAGTTGCTTAATAAGCACGGCACGAAGAACGCTACAATGTCGCAGGCAAAGGCTGGAGGCGAAATGACATCGACAATCTTACTGCCACTAATCCTAACAGCTGCGATGGCCGCCGGTCAGGGTGCATCCGCACCCTTGGACCTATCTATTCCCGCCGCGCGCAAGATGGTCCTAGAGGAGCGCAAGAATCTGGACTGCGCGGGCATATACAAACAGACACAGCTAAAACTCGATGCGCAATTGAAGCTTCTCACCAAACTGGAGGCAACGGCAGCCATTGGTTCGCAAACTGTCGCGTCACTCACCGAAACTACGACGATACTGGGGCAGAAGCGGCGAGAATTCTGTGAGCTTTACAAGGTCACTCCAGAATTTGCCAAGGATGACTACTTTCGGGTCTATGGCGAACTAGACAAGGGGGAGTCCGACCTCGAAGTCGTATTCCGCCACGTCACTGCCAAGGAGCCGCCCGATCCGCGCTCGGTCGACTCTCAACTTTCGGAGATACGCCAAGGCGTTACAAAGATCACGGAGCAAGTGGCGCTGCTAGCTGAAGAACGGAAGCCCCGACACCTTACAGAGAAGCAGCGGGCGGCGTTGGTAAACCAGCTCTCTAAGCAAGCCAAAGCCAAGCTAGTCCTACACGCAAGCATCGCTACTCCGGAAGCCCAACAGTTCGCCGATGAACTTGCCAGCGCTCTTCGAGACGCTGGGTGGACCGTCGACTTCAAACGTGCTCTTTTCTCTGGGGGCTCTAACTACGGAAGAGGTCTGTGGATCAGCGTGCGTGACGCAAAGAGTGCTCCAGTCAGTGCAATACTGCTCCAGAAGGCCCTCACAGGGATTGGCTTGGAGGCTCGAGTGCAGGTTAAGGAGAGCGTTCCGGATGGAGAATTCTGGCTCTCGGTAGGAACCAAGTAGGGTTCGAAACTCGGCAGTAGCCATTCGTGCCTGACTTCTACGCCACCGGTGCCGATGTTCTGCTGAACGCGGTGGAGTTCACCCTGCGATGGTTCACCCGCGGCGAGAATGGGAACCTTCTCGATCTGGAGGGCTTCCGCATCACAGACTATTGAGGCTCGTTCCGGTGCGAGCCCTTCGCCGAAGGCTCCCGGCAGCAAGTGGTCTACGCGGTTCCTTCCGGGTAAGCGACGAGCTGCGGGAAACGCGATGCTAGAATGGCAGCAGTGAAGACGCCCATCCGGCTGCTCGCGGTGGACATTGACGGCACTCTGCTGGACGCCGCCTCCGAACTCCCCGCCGCCAATCGCGAGGCCCTATTGCGGGCGCATGCTCAAGGAGTCGAAATCGTTCTGGTTACTGGGCGGCGGCACCAGTTTGCGCTTCCCGTGGCCCGCAGCCTGGGCTTCGACCTGTGGCTCATCAGCTCCAACGGCGCCATCACCCGCTCTCTGGGCGATGAAACCTTCCACCGCGACCTGCTTCCGGTTTCCACGGCGCGCGGCGTGTGCTCGCACATGAACGGATTTCGCCAGTGCACCATCCTTACCTTCGACCTCGACGCCAAAGAGGCGCTGGTGGTGGAAGGCACCGACGGTTTCGATGCCGGCATCCAGCACTGGATGGAACGCTACGCCGCCTTTATCGAGTGCGTCCCGCGCCTGGAAGATTCGCTGGCCGCCGATCCCGTGCAGCTGGCATTCGCCGGCTCCATCGAGCGCATGCAGCGGGTGGAAGACCGCCTGCAGGAAGGGGCTTTCGGTGACCGCATCACTGTCCTCAAGACGCGTTACCCGGCGCGCGACCTGAGCATCGTGGACGTGCTCAACGCGGGCTGCTCCAAGGGCCACGCGCTGGAGCGCTGGGCGGC
>CAZXVY010000145.1:0-6813 GCA_964644115.1 uncultured Terriglobales bacterium | reverse complement strand
CTCGACATGGCGCAGGCCGTGGAGCAGGCGCTGGCGGAGAAGCGTCACCTGATCGTCGAGGCAGGCACCGGCACCGGCAAAACGCTCGCCTATCTCGTCCCGGTGATCCGCGCCGGCAAGCGCGTCGTGATCTCCACCGGCACCAAGACCCTGCAAGAGCAGCTCTTCAGCAAGGACGTTCCTTTCCTCGAACGCGAGGCGGGGGTGGGCAAGCTGCGCGTCT
Organism: uncultured Terriglobales bacterium; assembly: GCA_964644115.1. Classification (GTDB taxonomy): domain Bacteria; phylum Acidobacteriota; class Terriglobia; order Terriglobales; family Acidobacteriaceae; genus CAZXVY01. The sequence continues at coordinate 6,590 of CAZXVY010000145.1, read as the reverse complement.
GCTACATGAAAGGGCGGAACAATTACCTGTGCCGCCAGAAGCTCTATGACGTGAAAGACCGGCCGGTGCTCACCGGGTTGGAGCAGATTGACCATTTCCGGGTGATCGTGGAATGGGAGAAGACCACGGTGCACGGCGATCGTGCCGAGCTGGCGGCGCTTCCCGAGGCGAGCGCGCTGTGGCCGCGCCTGGACGCGCGCGCCGAGGCCTGCACCGGGCAGAAGTGCCAGCAGTTCGACCGCTGCTTCATCACCGAGATGAGGCGGCGCGCGGCCGAGAGTGACATCATCATCGTCAACCACCACCTGTTCTTCGCTGACATGGCCATCCGGCGGATGGCGGAGCGGGCGCCCGACGCCGGCATCCTGCCGGAGTTCGGCGCGGCCATCTTTGACGAGGCCCACGACCTGGAGGACGTGGCCAGCAGCTATTTCGGAGTCACGGTGAGCGACCTGCGCGTCGCCGAGCTGGCACGCGACGCCGAAACCACGCTGAAACTCAAAGGACTGTTCGTCTCCGACGTGCAGCGCTCGCTCGCCGGCCTGCGGGAACGGGCGCAGGTGTTTTTCTCGGTGCTGCCGGCGGGCGAGGGCCGCTTTCCCTTCGACACCCGGCGCGAGTTCCTGGAGGAAAACGGAGACCAGTACGGGGCGCTGAACGCCGCGCTGGCCCGCCTGGTGAGTGCGCTCCAGGCCCTGCCGAAAAAGCCCGAGGAAGTCTTCAACCTGGCGCGGCGGGCCGAGGAACTGCGGGAGCAGCTTGCGTTCCTGCTGGAATCCACCGACCGCAACACGGTGTTCTGGATCGAGCGTCGCGGGCGCGGTGGCCCCGGCGGCGGCCCCGGCGGCGGCCCTGGCGGCGGCGATGCCCGGCGCAGCCGCGGGGCGGAACGCTTCGGCGGCCAGCACGTTTTCCTGCAGGCCACGCCCATCGAAGTGGCGCCCATCCTGCGCGCGGGATTGTGGGAAGGCCTGGAATCGGCGGTGCTCACCTCGGCCACGCTGGCCGTCGCCGGAGGCTTCTCCTACATCCGCCGGCGGCTGGGTCTGGACCACGCCCGCGAGCTGGTGGTTCCGTCGCACTTCGACTACGCGCGCCAGGCGCTGCTCTATGTCCCGCCCGATCTTCCCGACCCGCGCACGCCGCAGTTTGCCGGGCGCGCCGCCGAAGTGGTCCGGCAAACGCTGGAGATCACCCAGGGCCGCGCCTTTTGCCTGTTTACCAGCTACGCGCAGATGAACGAGGTGCACCGGCGCCTGGCGGACCAGCTCGATTTCCCGTTGCTGCTGCAAGGGACGGCGCCCAAAAACGCACTGCTGGAGGAATTCCGCTCCACACCCCATGCCGTGCTGTTTGCCACGGCGTCGTTCTGGCAGGGCGTGGACGTGCAGGGCGAGCAGCTCAGTTGCGTCATTATTGACCGCCTGCCCTTCGCCGTGCCCGGCGACCCGGTGGTGGCGGCGCGCATCCGCGCCATCCAGGAGGAGGGCGGCAACGCCTTTTACGACTACCAGGTTCCGGCAGCGGTCATCAGCCTGAAGCAGGGTTTCGGGCGGCTGATCCGCTCGCTCAACGACCGCGGCCTGCTGGTGCTTCTGGACAACCGCATTCTGCGCCAGCGATATGGGCAGGTTTTCCTGGAGAGCCTGCCCAGCTACCGCCGGGCAACTACGCTCGCCGACGTTCAGGAGTTCTTCCGCGCGGGGTGAGCGAAAACCTCAACCACGAAGGACACCAAGGTCACGAAGAGTTTGCATCCGACCCTTCGTGTCCCTTCGTGTCCTTCGTGGTTCGCCCGTCTACCCGGCGCGAGCGTTACAATGACCGGATTGGCAGCCCGCTTGGGAATCGCCGGGGACTGGGGGGGGGAAGATATGTTTGAAGTTACGGTGGAAAAGTCGTTTGCCGCGGGCCATTACCTGCGGAATTACAAGGGCAAGTGCGAGAAGCCGCATGGACACAACTACAAGGTGCGGGTAACGCTCCAGGGGCGGGACCTGGACCCGGCCGGACTGCTGCTCGACTTCAAAGACCTGAAGGAGACGGTGTGCGCGGTGATCGAGCGCCTGGATCATCAGATGATCAATGAGCTGGAACCCTTCAACACCCTGAATCCATCGGCGGAAAACCTGGCGCGCTACTTCTATCAGCAGGCGGGCACGCGTCTGGGCATGACCGCCGACGGCCGCGTGCAGGTGAAGGACGTAACCGTGTGGGAGACCGAGGACGCGGCGGCTACCTACTTCGAGTGAAGAGTACAGAGTTCAGAGTACAGCGTTGCGCTGCGCCAATTGCCAGGAACTCTGCACTCTGAACTCTGTACTCTGAACTCGCCGATGCAGATCACCGAAATCTACCGTTCCATCCAGGGCGAATCCAGTTTTGCCGGACTGCCCTGCATCTTCGTGCGGCTGACGGGGTGCAACCTGCGCTGCACCTGGTGCGACAGCGAGTACACCTTCGAGGGCGGGCGGCGCATGGCCCGGGAGGAAGTCGAAGCCCAGGTGCGCACCCTGGCCCCGGTGAAGCTGGTGGAGATCACGGGCGGCGAACCCATGCTGCAGGAGAAGGAAGTACTGGAGCTGATGCGGCGGCTGCTGGCTTCCGGCTACACCATCCTGCTCGAGACCAGCGGCGAGCGCCCGCTGGCGCGGGTCCCCAGCGAGGTGGTGAAGATTGTGGACGTGAAGTGTCCGCACTCGGGCGAGGCCGGCACCTTCCGCCAAGAGAACCTGGAAACGCTGACCCAGCGCGATGAAGTGAAGTTCGTGCTCAGCGACCGCGCCGACTACGAGTTCGCGCGCGACTTCACCCGCGAGCACGGTCTGGAATCGCGCGTGGGCTCGGTGATTCTCTCCCCCGCTTTCCGCAAGGACGCGGCCGGCGCGCGCGACGCCTCGCACTGCCTGGTCGACCCCCGGCTGCTGGCCGAGTGGATCCTGGCCGACGGCCTGAACGTGCGTCTGGGCCTGCAGATCCACAAGTTCATCTGGGAGCCGCAGGTGAAGGGCGTGTAACCAGTTGCGAGTACCGAGTACCGAGTTGCAACTCGCACCGGGGCGTATAGAATCTAAGAGTTGAGAGTCGCAACTCGGTACTCGCAACTCGGCACTCGGTACTCGCAACTGAATGACGGCCCCATCCCAGCGCCCCCGGGCAGTCGTCCTCCTGAGCGGAGGCATGGATTCGTGCGTCTGCGCGGCGCTGGCGGCGCGCGACTACCAGGCGGCGGCGCTGCACGTGAGCTATGGACAGCGCACAGAAGAGCGCGAAGCCCGGGCGTTCGCCGGCATTTGCGAACGCCTGGGGATTGCCGAGCGGCTGCTGGTGCGCAACCAAGTCCTGCGGGCGGTGGGGGGATCGGCGCTGACGGATGAGCGGATTGCCGTTCCCGACGCCGGAGCCAGGATCGGCGCCGGCATTCCTGTGACCTATGTCCCGTTTCGCAACGCGCATTTTCTGGCGGCCGCGGTGAGCTGGGCGGAAGTGCTGGGCGCGGAGAAGGTATTCATCGGCGCGGTGGAGCCGGACAGCTCCGGCTATCCCGACTGCCGTCCGGCGTATTACCGGGCCTTTAACCAAGTGGTGGCGGCTGGGACCAAGGCGGGCGGCATTGAAATCGTCACCCCGCTGATCGCCCTGCGCAAGCCGGAGATTGTCCGGCTGGGCCTTGAACTGGGCGCCCCGTTCGATTTAACGTGGTCGTGCTACAGCCGGGAAGATTTTGCCTGCGGGACGTGCGAAAGCTGTGTGCTGCGCCTGCGGGCCTTCGCCGCGGCGGGCGCGCGCGACCCCATCCCGTACCTTGCGGGGGCGCTGACGCACTGAGAGAATCGCTATCATTGGAAGGTGGTTGTTCCGGGAGGCAAGTTATGAAGCGGAGTTGGAAGTGGATTGCGGCAGCGGTCATTGTGGCCGGATTGGTTCCGACGGCCTGGTCGCAGGTTATGGCGGCGGTCAAGGGTAAAGTAACGGACGAGTCGGGGCAGCCCATGGTGGGCGCCGTGGTGGAGTATCACAGCCTGGACACGGGCAGAAAGTACAACCTCGACACCGACAAGAAGGGCGAGTACTACTCCATCGGCGTGTCCTCGGGGATCTACAAGATCACGTTCTACCGCAACAAGGAAGAACAGAAGGCCGGCCGGCCGCTGTTCTTCTTCAACAAGGTGCAAGTGACCATCTCGAAAGAGATCAATGTGATGGACCTGGACATGGCCAAGGAGCAGGCCACTGCGGGCAGCCAGGTGTCTGCCGAAGAGAAGCGCCGGCGCGAGGAAACCACCAAGGAAAACACCAAGATCAAAGGCTTGAACGACATGCTGGCGCAGGCGGCGGCGGCCACCGATGCTCGTGATTTTGACCTGGCGGTGCAAGTCCTCACCAAGGCCACGGAGGCCGCTCCTACCTTCGATCTGCTGTGGTTCAAGCTGGGCGATGCCCAGCTAGGGGCGAAGCAGTACGGTCCGGCGGAGGAGGCCTACCAGAAGGCCATCGCCATCAAACCTTCGGGCGCCTACTACAACAACCTGGGCCAAGCCCAGGTGAAAGCGGGCAAGACCGAAGAGGCCATTGCGTCCTACACCAAGGCCGCAGAGATGGAGCCCGCGAACGCAGGCCAGTACTACTTCAATCTGGGTGCGGTGCTGACCAATCAAGGGAAAGCGGACGAAGCGATTGCCGCTTTCTCCAAAGCGATCGAGGCCGATCCCGGCAAGGTGGATGCCTATTTCCAGAAGGGCATGTTGATGGCCGGCAAGTCTACCCTCAAGGACGGCAAGTACATTCCACCGGAGGGAACCGTCGAAACTCTCAGCAGGGTAGTTGAGCTTCAGCCCGGGGGTGAGATGGCCGCACAGGCGAAGGCGATGCTGACGGAACTGGGCTCGGAGGTGCAGTCCTCGTATAAGAAGCCGAAGACTACCAAGAAGAATTAGTACAGAGTACAGAGTACAGAGTACAGAGTTCAGAGTTGGGAGCGAGCGGATAGCGAATGGCCCAGTCCTATCGGGACCTGATCGCTTGGCAAAAGGGCATGGCGCTGGCCCGGCTCGTGTATAGCCTCACCGCTGATTTTCCCAAAAACGAAACTTTCGGCCTCACTGCTCAAATGCGGAGGGCCGCCGTCTCTATTCCCAGCAATATAGCGGAGGGGCATGCTCGCTTCTCCCGACGCGAGTTCAAGCATTTCCTCCGCAATGCGCGCGGCTCTCTGGCGGAGCTTGAAACGCAGGCCATCCTGTCCCGGGACCTTCACTATCTAAAGGGCGAAGCTTCGACAGAATTGCTGAAGTCTACCGATGAGCTAGGCCGGATTCTGACCGGCTTGATTGCATCGGTGAAAGACGACTAGTGCCGTTCCAACTCTGCACTCTGTACTCTGCACTCTGCACTCTGTACTCTGCACTCTGAACTCTGTACTCACTGATGCTCGAACTGCAAACGGCCGTTCAATACGTAAAGGGGGTTGGCCCCAGGATCGCCTCCATCCTCACGGAAAAGGGCGTCACCACCGTCGAAGACCTGCTCTACTATCTCCCCTTTCGCTACGAAGACCGGCTGAACCCGCGCTCCATCGCCGAGCTGCGGCCGGGCGAAATGGCAACCGTGATCGGCGAAGTGCGCACCTCCGGGCTGTTTCGCACCAAGCGCATGCCCATCTTCGAGATGACGGTGGCCCAGGGGCGCAACGCGCTGAAGTGCGTGTGGTTCAACGCCGCCTACCTTCAGGGAAAGTTTCAGCCCGGCCAGACGGTGGCGCTCTACGGCAAGGTGGAGGAGACCCGCTACGGGCGCTCGCGCATCCAGTTGATGCAGCCGCAGTTTGAAATCCTGGCGGAACCCGGCGAAGCGGAAGCGGGTGCAGGAGCGTCGCTGGAGATGGGGCGCATTGTTCCCATCTACGAGTCGGCGGGGCGCGGCAAGCTGACTTCGCGCTGGTTCCGCCGCATCATCCACAGCGCCATGGAAAACCTGGCGGCGGACCTCCCGGACGGCGTGCCTGCGGCCATCTGCCACCGCTTGCGGCTTCCGCCCCGGCGCGAAGCTTTTCTGCGCGCGCACTGGCCTCCGCCCGAGGCGCGCCTGGAGGAACTGCAAACCGCGCGCACGCCGGCGCACCGGCGGCTGATCTTCGAGGAGCTGTTCTTTCTGGAAGTCGGACTGGAACTCAAGCGCAAGCGGCTGCGCGGACAGCCGGGCATCGCCTTCCGGCTCGACGACCGAGTGCGCGCGGCCATCAAGCGCATCCTGCCGTTTCATCCCACGGCCGCGCAGAGGCGGGTGCTGGGTGAGATCGCCCGCGACATGAGCGCGCCTTCGCCCATGCGCCGCCTGCTGCAGGGCGACGTGGGATCGGGCAAGACCATTGTCGCGCTCCAGGCCGCCATCATCGCCATCGAAAACGGCCACCAAGCCGCGCTCATGGCGCCCACCGAAATCCTGGCCACCCAGCATTACCTGGCCGCGCGCCGCATCCTGGAGAACGCCGGTTACCGCATGGTGCTGCTCACCGGATCGCTGGAAGCGGCGCAGAAGCGCGAGACCCGCCGCCACATCGCCCAGGGAGGCGCGCAACTGGTGATCGGGAC
>CAZXVY010000144.1:0-6816 GCA_964644115.1 uncultured Terriglobales bacterium | reverse complement strand
AGTGCACGCAAAACTAACAGGCGAAAAAAATACAAAATTCCTCTTGACAAACCCACAAACCAACTATATCATTGCAGTATGTATTCACAATCAATTATAACTCCTTTGTTTTCACATATCGAGCACTTAACTCCTTCACTATCTTTCACTTACGACCATATCCCCCGCGTAAGTGCTTGATTCCATTCAAAACAGGCAGTAGGGGATGGGGGGGGGTACATACCAAAAAAGAAGCAAGAGCGAGATCTTAGGAGCAGGAAAGGGAGTGGGAGTTCGGTCGCGACGAAGTCAAAAGGCAAAAGTCAAAATTAGAAAGGCAAAAATAAAAAGGCAACAGTAAAAAAGGCAACAGCAAAAAGGCAACAGGGAAGAGTAAAAAGGCAGCGGTCCTTAATCTTTTGCCTTTTGCCTTTTTAATTTTTAATTTGTAATTTTTAATTTTGCCCTACTTGGTGAGCCCGAACGCCTTTGAGTGGAACTCCAGCGATTCGTCCAGATGCTCGGCCACGTAGCGCCAGCCGTGTCCGCCGGGGTAGATGTGAAACTCGTGGGCGACGCGGCGTGAGGCGAGCGCCTGATTGAGTCTTTCCGCGCCGGCGTCGAAGTTGTAGTCATCGTCGCGGCCACAGTCGAAATAGATTTTCACCCGCTCCAGGCCGTGCGCGGCGCGGGCCAGCGTGAGCGGGCTGTTGCGCTCGTAGAACGCCGGGTCGAACGGCGTACCGAACACATCGCCCAGAATGCCTCCGCCACTTCCGCCCGCCAGGCCGGGAGTGTGGCCGGCGCCCTGCGGGAGTTTTTCCAGGAGCGCGGCGCTGTGCGCGCTGACCGCGGAGAAGAGCTGCGGATACTTGAAGGCCAGGCGCAGCGCGCCGTATCCGCCCATGGAGGTCCCGGCGAGGGCGCGTCCGGCGCGCGCGGCCTGCACCCGGTAGCGCTTTTCGATGGCGGGCAGGAACTCGCGGATAAAGAAATCCTCATAGCGCAGGCGTCCGTCGCGGGAGTTGATGTAGAAGCTGCGTCCGCCGTCGGGCGTGATGATGACGAACTCCCCGATGCGCTTCTCCTCCTGGAGGCTCTCCACCAGGTTCCAGCCGCCGCTCTGCACCAGCGATTGCTCGTCCGCGCCCAGGCCGTGCAGGTAGTAGAGCACGGGGAAGCGGCGTGGTTTGGCGGCGTCGTAGCTGGTGGGCAGCAGCGCGCAGTAGCGCACAGGGCGCTTGAGGATGGCGCTCTTCACGGCGTTGCACTCGACCCGCGAGGCGGCGTGGGCGGGCGCGGCCGCCACCAACAGCCAAAGACTCAACGCAAAGACCGCAGAGATCGCAGAGAGACGCACGGGGAAAAAGTGAAAGGGAGAACCAATATCCCTCGGCTGCGGCGCTCCGCCCGCCGCGGCGGGCTCGGGATGACAAGGCTGAGAACAGTCGCTCAGTCCAGGATCGCCAGAGTCCGGCGACCTTCGCAGATCACCCGATCGCAGATCGCAGATCGTACTGCTACTCATAGCGCAGCGCCTGCACGGGATCGAGTCTGGCGGCGCGCGCCGCCGGATAGAGACCCGAAACCAGGCTGACGATCACAGCGAAGCCCAGCGCGGCCACCACCAGCCACCAGGGCACGGACCAGATCTGCTCGGGAGGAAGCTGCTGGCGTTCGAGGTAGAGGTTGGTTCCCCAGTTGATGGTGCGGCCCAGGGCCCAGCCCAGCAGCACGCCCAGCGCGCCGCCGAAGGCCCCCATCACGCCGGCTTCGACGAAGAACAGCTTCTTGACGTCGCCGTCGGAAGCGCCCACGGCCTTCATCACGCCGATCTCGCGGCGGCGCTCCAGGATGGCCATCACCAGGGTATTCACGATGCCCAAGGAAGCCACAGCCAGCGCCAGGCTGCCGAAGATGCCGAGGAAGAGATCGAGCACCGCGAAGAAGCGGCGTTTTTTGCGGGTGGCGTCGAACACCGAGAACGTACGGAAGCCCAGCTTCTTGATGGCGTTCTGTACTTCCTCGACGCGCCCCGGGCTGTCCACGCGGACCGCCAGGCTCACGTAGGTGCGCCCTTTGCTGGAGCGGGTGGCGCCGCGCAGGTCGGAGAACTGCAGCACGTTCAGGTTTTCCGCGAGGCCGGTGGGCAGGAAGATGCGCGCCGAGGAAACCGCGCGCACTCCGCCGAAAGGCTCCCTCTCCACAATGCCCACGATGCGCAGGGAGCGGTCGCGCCGCACCACGGTGAACCCAAAGCCATCGTCGGGATCGTCCGGCGCTTTTTCGTCCGGTGCGGCGGGGGCGCCGTCGCCGCCGGCCAGCGGCTGGCGTTCGGCATAACGCACCACGATGTCTTTGCCGATCAGCGACGCCGGCTGCGGGTTCAGTTCCTTGGCAAACTCCAGCGCCAGGATGGCTTCCTCGGCGACGGGGCCGGAGAAGAACGATCCCTGAAGCGTCTCAAAGGCTTCGTTTTCGCGCGCCGAGGGGGGCAGCGCGGCCACGAAGGCGAAATGCATCTTGCCTTCATAGCGCGCTTCCGTGGTAAGGCGGATTTCGGGGAAGACCTCGATCGCACCGGCAATCTGACCAATCTGCTTGCGCGCCGAGTCGTCGAGCGCGCGGATTTCCTGGGCCGGCTGCCGCTGCTCCTCGCGTTCCACTCCGCGGAAGTCCTGCCGCGAAGTGACGAAGATGGTGTCGAACAGGCCGGAGCTCTTCAGGCGGCGGCTGGCCATTTCCTGCAGGCCGATGCCCAGGGAAAGCATGGCCACCAGCGAGGCCACACCCACGGCGATGCCCGCCGTGGTGAGCGAATTGCGCAGCAGGGACTGGCGCAGGTTGCGCGTCGCCAAATCGAACAGGTCGGGCGCCTTCATGGCTGTACCCCCGCGGATGGGACGCCCTCCGACGCCGCCAGCTTCCCGTCGGACATGAAAAGGAAGCGCCGGGCGAAGCGCTCCGCCAGGGGACGCTCATGCGTCACCAACAGCACGGTCATGCCCAGCGACTGGTTCAGATCGCGGATGAGTCCCATGATTTCTTCGCCGGTGCGGCTGTCGAGGTTGCCGGTGGGCTCGTCGGCCAGCAGCAGCGCCGGGCGATTCACCAGCGCACGCGCCAGCGACGCGCGCTGCTGCTCGCCTCCGGAAAGCTCGCTGGGACGATGATCCCGCCGGGCGGCGAGCCCCACGCGTTCCAGCGCCTCGCGCACCCGCTGCTCGCGCTCGCGGCGCTCCACTTCGGCGAAGCGCAGCGGCAGGTCCACATTCTGCTGGAGGGTCATCGAAGGAATCAGGTTGAAAGCCTGAAACACCATGCCCGCGGTGTGGCGGCGGTATTCGGCCAGCTCTTGCGACGACATCTTTGCCAAATCGCGCCCGTGCACCACGATGGAGCCAGTGGTGGGGCGGTCGAGCCCGGCGATCAGGTTCAGCAGCGTTGATTTCCCCGAGCCCGAGCTTCCCAGCAGCGCCACAAAGTCGCCGGCCTGCACTTCGAGCGAAACGCCGTCTACGGCGCGGATCTCGGCTTCGCCCATGCGGTAGTGGCGGCGGACGTCTTCCGTGCGGATGGCGGCGCCGTTGGCGGGCATAGGTATCTGATGTTACTACGCAGGAAAGGGCAGGGGAGTTCGAAGGAAGAATGCAAAATTCAAAATGCAAAATGCAAAACGACAAAGCCGGGAGCTTAGGGACAGAAGCGGGGCATCCCGAATGGTACGAGGTAGGCCTTTCTTTTTTCTTTTTTCATTTTGAATTTTTAACTCCATACTGCGAGTTGTAGCTCAACTTGATCTCGCCGCAGGTGTGCTGCTCTTCGGAGTACACGTCGCAGGAGTCGAAGGGCCGCGAATATACGTGCAGGCTCACGGCGCGCTCGCCGAACTCGTGCGGGTTATACACCTTGTGCACGGGCTCGGCGGGATTCACCGCCCGGGGCGTGGCCGCGTTCATCTCCACGATGTCCGTAGGCTGGATGTCGCACTTGCCCGCCTTGAGGTCCTGGAAAAGCACGCGATAGTTCTGCACCAGCAGGCGCCCGATGGGCACCGCCATCCAGCAGTTCTGGTCGCGGTGATTGTGAACCGAGCTGCACTGTCCCACTTCCCAGCAGATGGCGATGAGGTCGTAGAGGGGGGTGGCGTCAATCAGGTTGCGGGTGTAGTGCTGGCTGTCCCAGAACTGATAGGGCGCGAGCGATGCCGGATCCACGGGATGCTGGAGCAGGTAGTCCTGAATGGTCCCGGTTCCGTTAAACGCCGCCTCCGGAAACCGGCGCAGTCCGGCGACGAATTCCTGGATGGAAACGGTTTGTGTGGCCGCAGCCTTCTGCCCCAGCGTACCCATGTGGTTGCCCCTTGGTGTCTGGTTGACGAAACCGTGGGGGGGAATTGTAGCCCGGCCTGACTGTGCTGTCATCACCGGCCAGGTGTAGAGACGTTGCTGGCAACGTCTCCCCCTCCAGGCTCGCGTCATTGACTTCCTTGTAAACCCCGCATAAAGTTACGGCTCGCCGAGCTGTTCAAGGATGGAGTTCTCCGTGTTCGGAATCTTCCTGGCAATCGCCGCCATCGGATTTGTCCTTCTGGTGGTGTCGCTGGTCTTCGGGGAGGCCTTCGAGCATTTCGGCGACGGACACTTCGACGCCGACCACGACACCGGCGGCCCCGGCTTTTTCAGCGTGCGGGTAATGAGCGTGTTCATCACCGCTTTCGGCGGGTTTGGGGCGGTGGCCACGCGCTACGGACTGGGCCCGCTGCCCGCGTCGGGCGTGGGCTTTGCCAGCGGGCTGTTCTTCGGGTTCATCATCTACGGTTTCGCGCATTTTCTCTACAGCCAGCAGGGGCCGCAAACCTCCATGGTGGCCGGCGACCTGGTGGGGCAAACCGGCCGCGTGGTGGTGGCCATCCCGGCCGGAGGCCTGGGCCAGGTGCGCTGCCGCTTTGGCGAAGAGATTGTGGACAAGATCGCACGCTCCGGGGACGGCGCCGCCATAGCCGAGAACACGGCGGTGGTGGTGAAGGAAGTCCTGGGCGAGATCGTCGTGGTCAACAAGCAATAGCCGCCCCTCAAGGAGGTACAGCCATGCTTGCAGATTTCAAGGACCTGCTTCTTCCCGTAATCGTGCTGGCGGTGGTGCTGGCCGTCTTCATGGCCGCCTGGTTGTTCAGCCGCAACTTTCTCAAGGTCTCGCCCAACGTGGTGGCCGTCATCAGCGGACGCAAGCGCAAACAGGCCGACGGCCACGTCAAGGGCTTCCGCCTGGTGAAAGGAAGCTCCACCCTGCGCATTCCGATTCTGGAGAAGGTGGAGTACCTGTCGCTCAACGTGCTCACCATCCCGCTGGAAATCAAGCGCGCCTACACCCTGAAAGGCGTACCAGTTTCGGTGAAGGCAGTGGCCAACGTGAAGATCCGCGGTGACGAGGAATCCATGGCCGCAGCCGCCGAGCGCTTCCTGGGTATGACCCCGCCGCAGTTGCAGCAAGTGATCTTCCAGACGCTGGAAGGCCACCTGCGCTCCATCCTGGGCACGCTGACGGTGGAGGAAGTGAACAGCGACCGCTCGAGCTTTGCCCAGAAGTTGACTTCGGAAGCCGCCGTGGATCTGGAAAAAATGGGCGTGGGCGTGGACGTGCTTACCATCCAGGAGATCAGTGACGAAGAAGAGTACCTGAACGCGCTGGGCAAGCGGCGCACCGCGGAAGTAAAACGCGACGCCACCATCGGCGAAGCTGAAGCTACGCGCGACGCCAAGATCAAGTCGTCGGAAGCGATGCAGCAGGGCGAGAAGGCCAAGTTCAACGCCGAAGCCGACATCGCGCAGGCGCAGCGAGACTTCGCCATTCGCCAGGCGCAGTACCAGGCGGAGATCGAAACCGAGAAGGCCAAAGCGCAGCAAGCCGGCCCGCTTTCGGAGGCGCGCGCCCGGCAGGCAGTAGTCGCCGAAGAAGTCAAAGTGGACCGCACCCGCACGCAAGAAATGATTGCCGTGCAGGAGCAGGAGGTGCAGCGCCGGCAGAAAGAACTGGAAGCCACGGTGATCAAACCCGCCGAGGCCGACCGCCAGGCGGCAATTACGCGCGCCGAGGCCTCCAAGCAAGCGGCCATCCTGGAAGCCGAGGGCAGTCGCGCCGCCATGATTTCCATCGCCCAGGCGGAGCAGGAAAAGCTGCGCATGGAAGGCACGGGCCGCGCCGCCGCAGTGGAAGCCGAAGGCAGGGCCGAAGCCGCGAAGATCGAAGCCATCGGCCTGGCGCAAGCCAAGGCCATCGAAGCCCAGGGCGTGGCCGAAGCCACCGCCATCCTGCGCAAGGCGGAGGCCTGGAAGCAGTTCAACGAAGCCGCGCGCATGCAGACCATCCTGGAGAAGCTGCCCGCGATTTTGCAGGCCTCCGCCGGCATCTTCGGGGCTGTGGCCGCTCCGCTGGGCAACATAGATAAAGTGGTGGTGATTGATCAGGGCGGCGGCCCCGACGGCGGTGGCCTGGCCCGCCTGGCCAAGACCAGTCCCACGATCGTCTTCAACCTGTTGCAGCAACTGGAGGCGCTGGGCCTGAACCTGCCCGGGGTGCTGGAGCAATTGGGCGTGCAAAAACAGACCAACGGTGGAACGCCGGCCGAGGCGCAGGCCGCCGAGACCAAAGCCGCCAAGCGCGAGAAACCTTAGGAAGGACGTAGTGCGGCCATCCTCGGCTGCGCGGCCCGCGTTCCTCGCTGTTACAATGACCTCAGCGTCGCCCCAGGAGAATGCCCTATGCCCTGTTCCGGTCCCATGCCCGGCCCTGTTACCTCCACCGAAGGCACGCGCAAGGTGAAGTGCGTGAAGTTTC
>CAZXVY010000143.1:1569-6899 GCA_964644115.1 uncultured Terriglobales bacterium | reverse complement strand
ACCACGCCCTGGCGATGCGCTTTTTCCAGCGCATCGGCGATCTCCATGGCGTAGCGCAGCACCTGATCGGTGGGCAGAGGGCCGCGCACCAGGCGATGCTCCAGGGTCTCGCCTTCCAGATACTCGAGCACCAGGAAGTCCACTCCGTCCTGCTCACCGATGTCGTGCAGGGCGCAGATGTGAGGATGGGAGAGCGCGGAAACCACACGGGCCTCCCGCTCAAAGCGTTCGCGGCGGCTCGGATCCTGGGAAAAATGCAGAGGGAGCACCTTGATGGCGACGTCGCGGCCCAGGCGTGAGTCGCGAGCGCGGTACACCTCGCCCATTCCTCCGGCGCCCGCCGGGGAGAGAATTTCGTAAGGACCGAGGCGCGTGCCGGTGGCGAGGGGCATGGCGGTGCGAGGCCGAATTATAGACCATCGCAGAGCCGTCTTCCGTCCGCGGAACCGCGGCCGCAATCGCCCGCCGTGGTATCGTCTTGGGCCGTGGCCCACTTCCTCATTACCGGCGTCGCCGGCTTCATCGGCTCTTCCCTCGCCCGCGGGTTGTTGGAGCGCGGACACCAGGTGCGCGGCATCGACAACCTGGCCACAGGAAAAACTGACAACCTTGCCGGTCTCGGGGGACGGTTGGACTTCCGCGAGGCCAGCCTGCTCGACGCCGCCGCGCTGGCCGACGCCTGCCGCGGCGTGGATTATGTGCTGCACCAGGCTGCGATTCCCTCGGTGCCGCGCTCGGTGGCCGATCCGGTAGAAAGCAATCGCGCCAACGTAGACGGAACCGTCAACCTGCTGGTGGCCGCGCGCGATGCCAAGGTGAAGCGCGTGGTGTACGCGGGGTCGTCGTCCGCCTATGGCGAGACCCCAACGCTCCCCAAGCGGGAAGACATGACGCCCAGCCCCATCTCTCCCTATGCCGTGGCCAAGCTGGCGGGCGAGATGTACATGACGTCGTTTTACCGCTGCTATGGCCTGGAGACGGTGACGCTGCGCTACTTCAACGTGTTCGGCCCGCATCAGGACGCCAACTCGCAGTACTCGGCGGTGCTGGCAAAGTTCATCACCCTGATGTTGCGCGGCCAGGCGCCCACCATTTTCGGCGACGGCGAGCAGAGCCGCGACTTCACCTACATCGAGAACGTGGTGGAGGCCAACCGGCTGGCCGCCACCGTGCCCGCGGATGGCGTTGCCGGGCGCGTATTCAACACCGCCACCGGACAGCGCGCCACCCTGAACCAGACCTTCCAGCTACTCAAGAAACTCACCGGATATCAGGGCGAGCTCTGCTACGCTCCCGAGCGCTCCGGCGACATCAAGCACTCCCTGGCCGACATCTCCGCCGCCCAGAAGCACCTGGGGTATCGCGTGGTGGTGGACTTTGAGCAAGGATTGCGGCGGACGGTGGAATGGTACAGGGGAAATTGACGATTGCGGATTGATGATTGACGATTGGCTTCGCGTTCAATCGCCACCCACAAATCCCAAAATCACAAATTACCAATCTCCTCTGTGTCTCTGTGCCCCTGTGGCAAGAAAGGGATCGCCTATTCCGCCATGGTGCTCTGCTGGCTGGAGGCGGAGCGCAGCACCCGCTCCACCGAGTAGGGGGCGCGGCGCTGGGGCTGATGGTAGTGGCGCACCTGCATCTCGCCCAGCAGTCCCAGGGCCAGCATCTGCACGCCCGCCAGGATGAGCACCGCGGCAAAGATCAGCAGCGGCCCGTGCTGCTCCATCACGTGAATCTGATAGAGAACTTTCTGCAGCGCCAGCCAGATCCCGATCCCGCCGCCCGCGGCCAATCCCAACATCCCCACGGTGCCGAAGAAGTGCAGCGGGCGCGAAAGATAGCGCAGCAGGAAGCGAATGGTAATCAGGTCGAAGAACACGCGGAGGGTGCGCGACAGGCCGTAGTGCGAGGCGCCGCGCTCGCGCACCACGTTCTTAATTGGGACTTCGCAAATTGCGGCCCCGTGCCAGGAGGCCAGCGCGGGAATGAAGCGGTGCAGCTCGCCGTAGAGCGGCACCTGGTGGAGCAGTTCGCGGCGGTAGGCCTTGAAGGTGGTGCCGAAGTCGTGTATGTCCACACCGCTGAGCCGGGCCATCAGCCAGTTGGCCACGCGCGAAGGCAGGCGGCGCAGCCAGAAGTTGTCCACGCGCACTTTGCGCCAGCCGCTGACGATGTCGTAGCCCTCGGCAATCTTCTCCAGGAAGAGCGGGATGTCCTCGGGATGGTGCTGCAAGTCGCCGTCCATGGCCAGGATGTACTCGCCCGCGGCGTGATCGAAGCCCGCGGCCAGAGCGGAAGTCTGCCCGAAATTGCGGCGCAGCTTTACGATGACCACCCGGCTGTCCACGGCCGCGATTTCCTGCAGCAGGCGGAAGGTGGAGTCGCTGGAGCCGTCATCCACAAACACCATCTCGAACGCCTCGCCCGCGGCTTCCATTACCGCTTTCAGGCGGTCGTAGAGCGCGGTAACGTTCTCCTGCTCGTTGTGGAAGGGGACGACGATGGAATAGCGCAGCATCCGCAGCGATTATACAGCCTGGCCGCGGCGTCCTCCGGGTCCCCCCACTGATCCCTGAAGGTGGGCGCCGTGTGCCAGCTCGCTGATTGCTGAGTGCTGAATGCTGAGTGCTGACTGCTATTTCTTCAGCCCGGCGTTCCAGTTGACCACCAGGGTCAGGGGCGAGCCGCTTTCCGAAGAGAGCGGGGTGTTCACCACGAAGCGCTTGCCGTCGGCGGTGACATCGTAACCCCGCCCCCACCGCCACCGTTTGAGGCGAACCGGGAACAGGGGTTGGGGAGATGCCACCTCCAGGCTGGCGCCCCTCTCGGACAAGGAAACGGCCATCAGCTTATCGTCCGGCGCCAGATAATAGATTTCTTTCCCGTCCCGGCGCCAGCGTGGCCGGCTTCCTCCGGCAGTGGAAATTTGCCACCGACCTCCCGGGCCGGGAAAGGGGGTAACGTAGACTTCCACACGGCCGGATTCGTCGGAGTTATAGGCGATCCAGCGACCGTTGGGAGAGAAGTCAGCGCCCTGCTCTTCAAACGGGGTCTGCAGGAAGGGAAAGGGCTTCTGCTCGCCCTGGAGCGGCAGGATCCAGATGTCGGCCCGGGTGCTGGGGTCCACACGGTAGAGGGCGAGGTAGCGCCCGTCCTGCGACCAGGAAATGGGGCGGCTCTCCGCGTTGCTGCGGAACAGTTCGCGAGCTTCGCCGGTGCCGTCTGCGGCCTTCTCGTACACGTTGAACTGGCCGCCGCGGTTGGAGGCAAAGGCCAGGCGGGCGCCGTCGGGGGACCAGACGGAGGTAGTCTCAAGGCTGGCCTCAAACGTAAACCGGGTGCGGACGCCACGAGCCAGCTCGTAGATCCAGATGTCCATATTGCCCGAAGCCGGGTCGCTGGCCTCGCTCGCCAAGCGGCGCCCGTCGGGAGAAAGCGCGGGAGCATAAGTGACCAGAGGCTCACCCACCGCCCCCAGGTCTTTCCCGCTTCGATCGAGCCAACGCAGTTCTCCGTCGGCGCCGGCCAAGCCTCCTTGAAACGCCAGCAGACCGGTCTGGGAAACGGTCACACTGGCGTGCGAGAATCCACCGTTGAACTGCACCTGCTCGCCCATGGGAAAGGCGTCGCCGTGAACCTCGCCACGGCGAAGGTTGAAGGGCTGCGCCATCAGTGTGCCCTCACGCACGTGCAGCACATAACCCGGCGGAGAGTATACGGCGTTGGAATTGGCGCGGAACACCAGGCGGGACGGCTTCCCTTCCAGAGACCCGAGATAGATGGCGTTGTGCTCAGCCAGGGTGGAGCGGACGAAAAAGAGAAACTCGCGGCCTCCCGGCAGAAACCAGGGCCAGCGGTGCGTGTTCTCCTGGCGAGAAGCGTCCAGTTCGGTCAGGGGAGCGGAAGCCCCGCCGGCAGCCGCCACCCGATGAAGGGGGGTGCTGGCGCTGGGCGTAAAGACAATCACTCCCTGCTCACTCCAGGAGCCGCCGCGGCCATCGGCTGCGTTGCAGATGGTCTGCGCGGGCCCGCCCGAGGCATCAATCTTCTTGAGCTTTCCCTGGGCAAAGAAGGCCACGTACTGGCTGTCCGGAGACCAGAAGGGAAAAATGGCATCCTCGGTTCCCGCCAAGGGCTGTGCCGAGGCGGCGTCTAACGACCGCACCCACAGAAGGCGCCTGCCGTCGCTGGTGACCGCCCCAAACACCAGCCTCCGCCCATCGGGCGACAACGCCGGCGGGCTCAGCAACATGAAGCCGGACTTCTCTGGTGGCAGGATGAAGGAGCGAATCGTCTGCGCTTCCCCGGGAACGCTGCGGTAGTAGCCCACCGCCAGCAAAGAGGCGGCAACTAGCGCCACGGCGGCGAGCGCCCACGCGAAGCGCTCGCGATGGCGGCGGCGCGCCACCACCGGCGCCGGAACTCCCACCTGCGATCCTCCTTCAGCCAGCCAGGCGAGTTGCAGCTTCAGGTCGTGCGCGGTTTGCCAGCGATCGTCCGGATCCTTGGCCAGGCAGATCTTCACCACCCGCTCCAGCGCCGGCGGAGTCATGGGTTGCAGGCTGGTAAGCGAAGGCGGTTCCGAGGAAAGGATCGAAGCCACCAGGCTGGCCTTGCTCTTGCCAGTGAATGCGGGACGGCCGGTCGCCATCTCGTAGAGGACGGTTCCCAGAGAAAAAATGTCGGAGCGCGGGTCGGCTTCCTTGCCCTCCAGTTGCTCCGGCGCCATGTACTGGAAGGTCCCGACGATCATGCCTTCGCTGGTCAGGGGGCGCTGGTCGGAGGTGAGTTCGGTGAGGGCGTCGGCCAGGGGAGCGCTCTCCGCCAGCTTGGCAATGCCGAAGTCGAGCAGCTTGGTTCCCGACTTGGTGAGCATGATATTGGCGGGCTTGAGGTCGCGGTGGACCACGCCCTGGCGGTGGGCCTTGTCGAGGGCGTCAGTGATTTCCAGGGCGTAGCGCAGAATCTGGTCGGCGGGCAAAGGCCCGCCCTTCAGCCGCTGCTCCAGGGTCACGCCCTCAACGAACTCCAGTACCAGGAAGTCCACGCCATCCTGCTGGCCTACGTCGTGCAGCGTGCAGATGTGAGGATGAGAGAGGCTCGAAACCAGGCGCGCCTCACGCTCGAAGCGCTGGCGGCGTTCCTCGTTCTGGGAAAGATGCGCGGGCAGCACCTTGATGGCCACCGCCCGGTCCAGGCGCGTGTCCTTGGCCTTGTAGACCTCGCCCATGCCGCCCGCGCCGGCGGGGGAAAGAATTTCGTAGGGTCCGAAGCGTGTGCCGGAAGCGATGGCCATGGTGTGGGCGGCTGATTATAACCGCAGC
>CAZXVY010000143.1:0-1559 GCA_964644115.1 uncultured Terriglobales bacterium | reverse complement strand
GCCCGCCTCGCTGTAGAGACGTTGCTGGCAACGTCTCGGTTTCCCGGCAACGTCTCGTATTCCGGAGACGCAGCAAGCTGCGTCTCTACAACAAGGGCAGGGACTAAACACCCGGTCGCCAACTTTACAAATCAAAGTACTTGACATGCGCTCGGCGCCCGTCCATCCTCGAATGCAGAACCCCCGAGGTCCCGCATGGACGAAGCTCGCGCCTCCCGTAACGCCCAGGAAGACCTGAAGTACATCCGCCACACCCTGGAGACCGCCACCAGGTTCAGCAGCGTTTCCGGGCAAGGCCTCATGCTAGTGGGCTTCCTGACCATGGTGGCGGTGGGCGTGAACCTGAAGATCACCGGCGCTCCCTGGGACCCTGGGGTCGAGCCGCTCGCCTCGTTGGCCGTCTGGCAGGCGCTGCTGGCCACCGGCTTGGTGGTGGGTATCTGGAGCACGGAACGCAAGGCAAGCCGCATGAACAAGAAGCTGTGGACGCCGGCCCTGGCCAACGCGCTCTGGGCCTACGGCGCGGGGATGGCGCTGGGAGCCTTCCTGAGCCTGGCCGCGCTGCGGATTGGACATCTGGAGCTGCTGCCCGCCATCTGGCTGGGCTGCTACGGCGCAGCCATGACCGCGGCGGGCGCCCACTCGATTTCGCCAGTGCGCTGGATGGGGGTTTCCTTCCTTCTGCTGGCTGCGGTCGCTGTGCTGGCTCCGCCCCAAGCCGGGCTGGCGCTGCTGGCGGCCGGCTTCGGATGGCTGCACCTGGCATTCGGCGCTTACATTCACTGGAGGCACATTGGCTAAGGACCGCTCCAAGACCCTGCCCGCCCCGGGCGAACTCAACCAGCTCATCCACGAACGCCTGCGCCTGGGGATTGTGTGCACGCTGGCGGTGCGCGAGTCGCTCGCCTTCACCGAATTGCGCGACCTGCTGGAAACCACCGACGGCAACCTGAGCGTCCAAGCCCGCAAGCTCGAGGACGCCGGATACATCCACTGCCGCAAGCAATTCGAGGAACGCCGCCCGCGCAGCACCTACCGGCTCACCGCCCGCGGCCGCGCCGCCCTCGAGGACTACCTGGAAACGCTGGCGGACATGCTGCCGCCCATCTCCCAGATTCGCCAGACAAACGCTCGCCAAAGGGACGCTGCCCGCCGGGCGCTGCGGCCAGCCCCCGCCCACAGCTGATCCCTCCATGACCCTCGCGTTGAATGGGCTCCCTGTCCGGCAAGCAACTTTACGCTATAAAGTCGCATCTCTCCTCCAGCCTGATTTGCAAGGAGCCCTGCCATGACCAAGCGCATCTTCGCCATCGCCTTCATCTTTGTGTGCTCCACGGTCGCCTGGATGCTGCTGGGCGCCTCGATCTACGCCCGCACCGAGTCGGCCGACTCGCGGCTGCGGGGCAGTGTTTCCTCCACCTGGGGTGCCGCCCAGCAGCAGCAGCCGCCCACCGCCAGATACGACCAAATGGAGCCCCGCGTCGAGGTCACGCTGGTGGACGGGAAGAAGACCGAGCGCCGCTACGACCACCAAATCGAGGTCCCGCTTTCCCTCGAGT
>CAZXVY010000142.1:0-6967 GCA_964644115.1 uncultured Terriglobales bacterium | reverse complement strand
ACGATGTTCTCGTGGCGGGCGTGGGCGCCTTCGCCCACCCCGCCCAACCCATCGAGTGTAGGGACGCCGAGCGCAGCAGTGAAATTGCCGTCGGAGCCGCCGCCGGTACCCGATTCCTCGAGTTCCATGCCTTGCGAGCGGGCCACGTCCTGGGCCAGCCGAAAAAGCTTCACAATGCCCGGGGAGCGTTCCATGGGCGGCCGGTTGACGCCGCCCTCGATCTCCAGGGTGCAGCGGCGGTCGAAGGACTTTAGCGAGCGGAACTTTTTCTCGAGGCGCGGCGCGTCGCTCATCTTGCGGACGCGCACGTCCACGTCAGCCGAAGCCTGGGCCGCAACCACGTTGGTGCGCGTGCCGCCACGGATCACACCCACATTGACGGTGATGCCGCGGCGGAAGTCCAGGAAGGTCTGGATGCGGGCGATCTGGCGGGCCAGCTCGACGATGGCGCTGGCACCCTCGCGTACCTCAATCCCGGCGTGCGCGGCCTTGCCCGTGACCTTCACCCGATACTCGCCCACGCCCTTGCGCCAGGTCTTTACCGCGCCCTGCGGCCCGGTGGCCGGCTCGAGCACGAAAACGGCTTGCGACTTCTTTGCCAGAGACTCGGTGAGCTGTCGCGATGAGTTGCTGCCTACTTCCTCGTCGGAGACAAGCAGCACAGCCACCGGGCGGGGCAGCCCGCCGCGCACGGCGCGCAGTCCTTCGATGGCCTGCATCATGAGCATGATGCCGGCCTTCATGTCGAACACGCCCGGACCCCAGAGGCGGCCCTTCTCGACTTTGAAGGGCATTTCCGCCAGTGTGCCTATGTCCCAGACGGTGTCGTAGTGGCCGAGCAGAAGGATGGGCCTGGCGGAGTTCGGCCCAGCGAACTGCGCTTCAATGTGGTCGCCGAAGTCCTGCCGGCGATGGAGGGTTACCTTGCCTCCCAGGCGCTCCAGCCTTCCAGCGATGTGGCTGCCGAGGCGGTCCACGGCGGGCTTGTTGAAGCTGGGGGACTCCTGCGTCACCAGGTCGCGGAGCGTGGCCAGCATGGGCTCCTGCTGCTGCTGGAAATATTCCAGCAGCTCGCCGGCGCGCCCGCTGCTGGGGGCGGCCTTGCTCTTCGTCCTGGAGATACGGCCCATTTCAGCGGCGCTTTCAGCGCGCCAATCATTCCACTATAATCGTTCGCCGGTTGTCCAGTTCGCGCCGGCCGCAGCCTGCGCGCCGGAGCATCGAGGAACGATTCCAGACATGACCGACCAGGCCAACACTTCGGTGGCAGAATCACCGGCGGAGGCGCGGACCGTGCTGGACATCAACGACATCCAGCGCATTCTTCCGCACCGCTACCCGTTTCTGCTGATTGACCGGGTGGTGGACCTGACGCGCAAGCAGCGCATCGTGGCCCTCAAGAACGTAAGCATCAACGAGCCCTACTTCGCGGGCCACTTCCCCGGCTTCCCCATCATGCCGGGTGTGCTCATAATCGAAGCCATTGCGCAGGCGGGCGGGGCGCTGCTGCTCACCGAGGTCCCCGACCGCGACAGCAAGCTGATGGTCTTTACCGGCATCGAGAGGGCGCGCTTCCGGCGGCCGGTGGTGCCCGGCGACCAGTTGCGCATCGAAGTGGAAGTGCTGGCCTGGCGAACCACCGTGGTGCGCATAAAAGGAATGGCGTACGTGGGCGACAAGCTGGCCTGCGAGGCCATCCTTTCCTGCGCGCTGGTGGACCGCAAGAGCGCCGCGGGCGGCGCCGAGCCGGCCGAGTCCTCCCAGCCTTGAAACTCGAAGCTGCATCGCCGCAAGTCCACGCCACCGCCATCGTTGATCCGGGCGCGTGCGTGCCTGCGTCCTGCCGCATCGGACCGTACTGCACGGTGGGGCCCGAGGTGGAGATGGGTGAGCACTGCGAACTCATCTCCCACGTGGCCGTACAGGGGCCGACGCGCATGGGCAGCCATAACCGCATCTTCCCTTTCGCCTCCATTGGCCTCGATCCCCAGGACCTGAAATTTCAGCCCGGGGAAAAGACCCGGTTGGAGATCGGCGATCACAACACCATCCGGGAGTTCGTCACCATCAACCGGGGCACCCAGGGGGGAGGAGGCGTGACCCGCGTGGGCAGCCATATCCTGCTGATGGCCTACGCCCACATCGCCCACGACTGCGTGGTGGGCGACCACGCCATGCTGGCCAACGCTGCCACTCTCGCCGGCCACGCCACGGTGGAGGAATACGCGGTGGTGGGGGCGTTTTCCGCGGTGCATCAGTTCACCCGCGTAGGGGCGCACGCCTACATCGGCGGCGGCACCATCATCACGCGCGACGTGCTTCCCTTTTCGCGCACCTCGGCGGCGCGCGAGGCGGCCGCCTATGGCGTGAACTCCGTGGGCCTGGAGCGGCGCGGGTTCTCCAAGGAACGCATCCGCAAACTGCAGCACGCCTTCCGCGTGCTCACCGGCTCTAAGCTGAATACCACGCAGGCGCTGGAGAAATTGAAGTCGGAAGGCGCGCTGGGTGAGGACGTGGAGATGCTGGTGCGGTTCGTCGAGAGCTCGCAGCGCGGCGTGATTCGATAACGGGCGTCACCCGCATACTCCTGCCTTCCCCAGAAAGCGCAAGAATCTGCGAGCCGCGGCCTGCGGCGGCGGCGTAGCCTCCCGGAATATGACTCGCACCTGGATACTCCTGGCAATTGCCCTCACGTTCACCTTGGCCGGCGTGTCGTTTGGCGGCCGACCGTCCGGCGAAGCATCCTTGCGGGGATCGCTCCACGCCGATGGCCCTCAGACGGAACATGCCGAGAAGCTGATGCTGTACGGGCAGTTTGCCGGCAGTTGGGAAGCCGAGGTCTTCGACTACGAACCCGACGGTACGCGCCGCAAAAGCCGCGGCGAATGGCATTTCGGATGGGTGCTGGAAGGGCGCGCGATTCAGGACGTGTTCATCGCGCCGCCACGCAGCGCCCGGGGCGGCGGCGTGCCTGCGGGAAAGAGGAACAGCTACGGCACCACGCTGCGGGTTTACGACCCCAAGAGCGATACCTGGAGCATCACCTGGATCAGCACCGTGAACGCCCGCCGCACCACGCTCACTGGGCGCAAGCAGGGCGAGGAGATCGTGCAGGAGGGGACGGACGAGGACGGAGACCGCATCCGCTGGATCTTTTCCGACATCACGCCCGACTCGTTTCGCTGGCGGGGGGAAGTGTCGCACGACCAGGGCAAGACCTGGTTCAAGGGCGCCGAGTTCTTTCTGCGCCGCGCGCCGCGTTAGTAAGGGGCCTGCTCATCCAATGCTCCGCACTTTCAAAAGCAAAGCCGAGATCCCTCGCGTTTTCAAAAGCAAAACCGAGATCCCTCGGCTCGCCCTCCCTTCGGTCGGGCGGCTCGGGATGACAATCTCAAGAAGTGGCGCTAACGCGGCTTTCGTTTACACTCGTCCGCATGTCTGCTCGTGAGCGCATCGGCCTGATTGCCGGCAACGGCCGCTTCCCGCTGCTGGTGCTGGACGCGGCCCGCTCCCGGGGCACCGATGTGGTGGTGGCGGCGATCAAGGAAGAAACCTGCCCGGAGGTCGAGTCGCGGGGGGCGGCGGCCGTCTACTGGATGTCGCTGGGCGAACTGGGGAAGTTGATCGAGACCTTCAAGCGCGAGGGGGTTACGCGAGCCATCATGGCCGGACAAGTGCGGCACAAGCAGATCTTCTCCAGCATCCGGCCGGATTGGAAGATGGCCAAGCTGCTGCTCTCGTTGCGCGCGCGCAACACCGACGCCTTGCTGGGCGCGGTGGCGTCGGCGCTGGCGGAAGAAGGCATCACGCTGGTGGATTCGACTTCGTACCTGGAGCCGCTGCTGGCGCGCGCGGGCGTGCTGACGCAGCGCGCGCCGAATGAGGAGGAGGCAGGCAACATCGCATACGGCCGCCAGGTAGCGCGTCACCTGGCGCAGTACGACATCGGGCAGACGGTGGTGATCGCGGAGAGCGCGTGCGTCGCCGTCGAAGCCATGGAAGGCACCGACGCCGCGATTCTGCGCGCAGGTGAGATCATGGCTAGCCTCGCGGCCACGGAGGCTGGAGAGAAATCCACGCTGAGCCGCGCGCTCACCGTGGTGAAAGTGGCGAAGCCGAATCAGGACATGCGCTTCGACGTGCCCGTGGTGGGAGTGCCGACGATTGAGACCATGCGCCGGGCAGGCGCCACGGCGCTGGCGATTGATGCCGGCAAAACGCTGCTGCTCGACGGCGAGGCCATCGTTCGAGCCGCCGATGAAGGCGGAATCGCCATCGTTGCTGATCCAGCTTCCTGAGAGAGGCCGCCCATGGGATCCGAGGTCGCTCGCATCGCCGACCAGCTTCGCCGCTCTTTCGAGGGCGGAGCCTGGCATGGGCCGGCGTTGCTGGAAGTTCTGGAAGGGGTTGGCGCAGGGCAGGCGACAGCGCGTCCCATCGCGGACGCGCACAGCATCTGGGAGATTGTGCTGCACCTGTGGGCCTGGACAGGGGTGGAGATCGCGCGACTCGCAGGAGGCATTGTCGAAGAACCGGAGGCCGGCGACTGGCCCTCCGTGCATGACACCAGCGAGGCGGCGTGGCGGGAAACGCTGCGGCGGCTGGAAGCGGCCCACCGCGAACTGCTGGCCGCCGTCGAGCAACTACCCGAGTCACGCCTGGAGGAACGGGCGCCCAACCGCGACCACACCATCTACGTCATGCTGCACGGCCAGGTCCAGCACACCCTCTATCATGCAGGGCAGATTGCGGTGTTGAAGAAGGCGTGACGCTAATTGACGATTGGCGGATTGCCAATTGACGATTTGGCCGTCCTGGCTTTCTCCAGAGCCAGGCGGGTGATGGCCAGGAGGTCGGAGACGCTGAAGGGCGCGGCCAGGCCGAGCGCGCCGCTCTCTTCGAGGAACTGCCGGGTGTGGGTGTCACCCTGGCCGGAGTGGACGAGCATCAGCGAGCGCTCCGCGCCCGGCTGGTGCTGCTGCACCCAGCGGTAGATTTCCATTCCCGTCCAGCCGCCGGGCAGGCGGTCGTTAACCAGCAGAACATCGTAGGCGAACTTCTCCAGGCGGGACTTCTCCAGGCAGGCTAGGGCGTCCTCGCCGCGGCGGAGAGTGAGCACTTCTGCTCCGGCTCCGGACAGCACGCGGCGGGTGAACTCCAGCACCTGCTCGTCGGGATGCACCACCAGGATGCGGCCCCAGAGCAAGGTCTCGGGGCGCGGGCGCGGGGCGGGCTCGGCGGGCGCCGCGGCGTCGGCAGGCTTCTCTGTCTGCTCCGCCGGGCTTGTGTTCTCGGCTTTCGCCGGTGTCTGCGGCTTCACTTCCAAGGGCAGCGAACTGGGAGGCAGCTCGTAGGGTCGGCGGAAATCAGGCAATGGCCGGCGGCGCATCTCGGCCCTGCCGGCCAGAACCAGGCGCGTGCGGTAGGCCAGCGCGCCGCCTGCCAGCAGAATAAGCACGGTGGCCGTGTGCATGAGCAGCGGCGCCGGTAAAGAAGCGTGAGCGGCAGCGGGATCGGCGGCCGGCGCGGGCGCGCCCGCCGGCTTCTTCCGAATGCGCCCTGCGGACTTCGGGCGCTGCTCCGGCTGCGCGGAAGGGCCGTCCGCCGAAAGCGGGATTTCATCGGGAAGCACTGCAAGCGCCGGCTCTTGCACCGGTTCTTGCTCCGGCTCTAGTTCCGGCTCGCGGGCCGCGCTCAGTGCGGCTTTCGTACGCGCCTGCTCGAGGGCGACGCCGGCGTCTACGCCCAACTCCTCCAGCAGGCGCCGCACCTCGCGGTCGCTGGGATTGCGAAACAGCGCGTCGAGAAACAGGGCTGTGGCTTCGTCTTTCCGGCCCAGCCACAGCAGCGTGTGCGCCTTTCCCACCAGCGCGTCGTGCAAGCCGGGTGTGCCCTGGAGGATCTGGTTGTACAAAACCAGCGCCCTCTCGAATTCGCCGCGCCACGACGTCACCTTGGCCACGCCTACCTGGGCTTCGAGGTTCTCCGGCTCCAGCTTCAGCACGTGCTGGTACTCGATGAGCGCCTCGGCAAACTGGCGCAGGTAACTGAGCGTGCGGGCATACTCCAGCCGGGCCAGGACGCTGCGCGAGTCGCGCTCCAGGTAGCGAACCAGTGCCTGGCGTGCCTCCTCGTGCCGGCCGGCGGCATTCCAGCCCCTGGCCTGCCGCACCATCTGGTCGGCGGTGCGGAGATTGGTTTCGGCTGCGGTGATCGCGGGGAGCAGGCCGAGCAGCCCGGCCAGGGCGCACGTCCGCGAGAAGCATGCGAACGGAAACGACTTCATGCGCTCGCGCAACGGGGGAGACTCCTCGGTGGAATCTTATCCCGGCTGGCTCGTCACCAGACCCACCCCGCATCAAGGGTGGTACTAGGGCAGAACATGGCTGATTGACGATTGACGATTGCTGATTGCCGACGGGCCAGGCGGTGCGTCGCACTCTGCCTGCTAGAATTCCCTCTCTGCAAGCCTCCGGCAAAACTCGTGTTGCCGTGGTCGGCGTGGGCGCGTTTGGGCGGAACCATGCCCGCGTCTATCACGAGCTGGCCCAGCAGGACGGCAACGTGGAACTGGTGGGCATCGTGGACGCGGACCGGGCGCGGGCCGCGGCAGTTGCCGGGGAGTTCGGCGCGCGTGCCTTCGCCTCGATGGAGGAACTGAAGGGCCACGTGGACGCCGCCTCCGTCGCCGTTCCCACAGTAGAGCACCTGGCGGTGGCGCGAGCGCTGATGCAGGCGGGCGTGGACGTACTGATCGAGAAGCCGCTGGCCACAACGCTGGCTGAGGCCGACGAGCTGATCCGCCTGGCGAAGCAGAGCGGACGGGTGGCACAAGTCGGACACCTGGAGCGCTTTAATCCGGCGGTGCGGGCGACAGCGGGGATCGTCACCCGGCCCATGTTCTTCGAAGTACACCGGCTGAGCGTGTTCGGGCCGCGGGCGCTGGACGTGGACGTGGTGCTCGACC
>CAZXVY010000141.1:0-6985 GCA_964644115.1 uncultured Terriglobales bacterium | reverse complement strand
TCGGGAACGTGTGTGGAAGCGGGCGACCTCGCCCGCGCCGTAGCCCCGCCGTCTTGCCTGCCTCCTGCCCCCTCCCTCCTACCTCCTCCCTCCTCCCTTCTACCTCCTCCCTCCTCCCGCCAGTAACCCTCCATTCATTACCCCAACGCACCAAACTCACCAATAGCCATGCGGCCTAAACCACCCCTCTCCGTGATAGGCTTTTTCTGCTCTGCGGATTTCCGCCTCGACTTCTCTTGGCGGTTACACGCAACAATTTCCGGCGCCTTCTGGGCACCTTTGAGGCGCTCGCCGATCTCGGTCCGCAAATGACTGCGGAACGGGAATTCTCCGAGAGCGCGCGCTCCATGCTCACGCTCTTGATGGAGACGGTGGGCGCGCGCGAAGGCGCTCTCTTTGTCTTTTCCGACAGGCCGGCCATGCTGTCTTCGGCCGCCGCCGATGGGTTCGCTCTCTTCCCCCAGCCGGCCGTCATTCCGCTTCTGCCCCGTCACGTGCACGCGCTCGCCGCCACGCGTTCACCCCAGGCGCTGACCGCCAAGACCTGCGAGGCCATTTTCAGTTCCAACGGGAACGTGGCTCCCGAGCTGTTCAAGTGCATCGCGCCCCTGCGGGTAGGCGCGAAGATGGTGGGCGTCGTCGCCCTGGGCCGCCGCGAAGGCGAGGCCGTTTACGAGACCGACGAATTCGAGGCGCTGGCCCTGATGTCCAGCTACATTTCCCTGGCCGTGCACAACCACACCCTCAGCCAGTCCTTGCAGTCGCGCATCGCCGAGAACCTGCGCCTGCTGGCTTCGCTGCACAATTTCTACGACCAGACGCTGGAGGCTTTCGCCAACGCCATTGACGTGAAGCACACCCACACTCGCGGCCACTCGCTGCGCGTGGGCCGCTACGCCGCCGGCATCGGCGCCGCCCTGGGTCTGGACGAAACCGACGTCGCCGGCCTGCGCGCCGCCGCCTACCTGCACGACATCGGCAAGGTCACCGTGGACAAATACATCTTCAGCAAGCCCACGGCGCTGGGCCCGGAGGAATTCCGCGAGATGGCCGACCACACCACCATCGGCCACCAGATCGTTTGCGGCGTGCAGTTCCCCTGGCCCAAAGTGGCGGAAGTGGTGCGCTGGCACCACGAGCGTTCCGACGGCACCGGCTATCCTGACCACATCCACGGCGACGAACTGCCCCTGCCCGTGAAGGTGGTCGCCGTGGCCGACTGCTTCGACGCCATGACCAGCGAGCGCCCCTACCGCCAGTCCATGAGCGTCGGCGAGGTGGTCACCGAGATGGCGCGCCTGGCCCCGGTTAAGTTCGATCCCAACATCATCCAGGGGCTGCTGGTGCAGCTCCGCCGCGACGCCACCGGCCGCAACAAGCCCAACTTCCTCGACGACCGCGTGGAGTGCAACATCGCCCCCGTGGACATTGACCAAATCGCCGCCTCCCTCAACTACCGCATCAACAAGAGCCGCGTCTACTCGGCCTGATTTTTCGTCCCGAGCGCAGCGAGGGACCCCTACCCGATTCTTTCGTCCCGAGCGCAGCGAGGGACCCCTGCCCGGTTCTTTCGTCCCGAGCGCAGCCAGGGACCCCTACCCCGGTTCTTTCGTCCCGAGCGCAGCCAGGGACCCCTACCCGGTTCTTTCGTCCCGAGCGCAGCGAGGGACCCCTGCCTCACTCGGTTCCTCTCTGACCCAGGCCCGTAGGGCCGGAATAAGGTAGCCCAGGCCGGAAGGCCTGGGTAGCGTTGGGACATGCACAAGCCCCGTAGGGGCGACGCACCCGGCCCGCAACTTTTCCCCTGCGCCGGGTTTCAACTTCACAAGACCCGGCATCACGGAGCTCACCCACTTGATGCGAACAGCCAAGAGAACCCTGGCACTGCTGCTGGTAGTGACGTTGGGCCTGCCGCCCTCGTGGTTGCTGGCAGGCGAAAAGAGTAATCCGGCGGGCGAACGCCGTCGCGCCCTCCACGCCCTCAACCGCCTCACCTTCGGCCCGCGGCCGGGCGAGGTCGAGCAGGTCGCCGCCCTGGGCGTCGAGAAGTGGATCGAAAAGCAACTCCGCCCGGAAAGCATTCCTGATACAGCGCTCGAAGCCCGCCTCGCGCCCTTCCGCACGCTGAAGATGGACTCGCGCCAGATGGTGGAAAACTTCCCTCCGCCGCAACTGCTGCGCGCCGTGGCCCAGGGCCGCGCTTCCATGCCCAGCGACCCGGAGAAGCGCGCCATTTACGAGGCTGCGCTCGAACGCTACCGCGATCGCCAGAAGCGCCAGCAGGCGGCCGGGCAGAACCCGCCGGACGCCAAGGCCGGCGAGGACGGAATGCCGCCCCGCGAAATGGACGAAGCCGGCATGCCCCCGATCTCGAATGAACGCGACTCGAATGAACGCGACTCAGAAGGACGCGACCCGGAGGAGCGCGCCCGTCGTCGCGAAGCGCGCATGTATGCCGAGTTGAAGGCGGAGGAACTGCTCCCGCTTTCGCCGGACAAGCGCATGGAAGCATTCCTGAAGATGTCGGGCGACGAGCGCCGCGCGCTGGCCCGCGCTCTCGGCCCCGAGGAACGGGAGCGGCTGTTCGCGGAGTTCTCCCCGGAGCAGCGCGAAACCGTGCTGGCGCTGGGGAATCCCGGCCCAGTTCCCTGCCTGGCACCCCGAGCCGCCCGATCCCGCTTCGCGGGAGAGGGCGTGCCCAGGGATCTTGGTTTGGTTTTGAAAATGCGCGCCTTCAGCCGTGCCGTGGGAGTGGGTCTTCTAGGATAGGAAGTGAGTTTCTAGAATTGTCATCCCGAGCGAGTCCGACCGAGCCGACCGAGCCCCGACTTTGTCGGGGCGGACGGCCGAGGGAGAACGAGTCGAGGGATCTTGGGTTTGCTTTTCCCGGGCTTTCCACCAGACCGGCGGGTTGGTCTGCGGCTTCTATTTCTTCCGCAGCGCCTCCGCCACCGCTTGCCCGGCTTCCTCGGGCATCATGGAGGCCACCACCGCGCTGGCTTCGCCTTCTCCTTTGGTTGAGGCCGACGATTCCAGGCGCGCCACCTCCTCGCCTGTGGGGAACAGGCGGAAGTCCACCGTCGCCTCGAACCTGCCTGCGCCGCCCGCGCCTCCGGTGACCTTGCCGAACATGCCGCCCAGTTTTCCGCCCGCTTGCTTCAGCTTGGTGACGTCGGTGTAGAGGATGAAGTCACAGTCCTTCTCGCGGGCTTCGGCGACGATCTCTTCGGGCGTGCTCTGGTCCAGGTGGACCGCATCCACCTCGCGCAGGATGATTTCTTCAACCAGCCGCTGGCGTGGAGCTTCCACCGCCACCGAGCCCTTGGTCTTGTTCACAAAGCCCACCACGCCGATGCGCAGTTTGCCCGCGCCCTTGCTCGCGCCGCTGGCCGGCGCTCCTGCGGCGGGTGCTTTCATGCCCGCTCCCTCACCCATGGCCTTGGCCATCATGGCCTGCGCATCGCCCATGCACATGAGTTCCGGGTAGCTCTTCACTTCGCGGTAACCCGCAGGAATCTCAAACAGCGCCGCGTCCTGCGGGGCCTTGGAGAGTTCCAGCGTTTCCGTGGTCATGGTGTACGACTGCCCGCCGCTGTACATCGTCCGGGTTTCCTGCAGCGCGAACCCGGGGTTGGGGCCGCTGCGCCGGAAGCGGAACCGATCCTGGCATTCGGGCTGCTGCCCACCCGCGCCCGCGCCCTGGCCCATGCCGGATCCTCCGGAACACGTGAGGCCGACGGACAAGTTGGCGTACCAGCCGTCCGCCTCCATGCGGAAGTCGCTCTTGCTGCAGGCCTCCGGCGAAGACTCCATGCTCATGCTGCTCTTCAGGTGGCGTGCCGCGTAACCGAACATGGTTTTGCGTTCGGTGGTGTCGGTGGTGGCGGAGACGTAGGTGATCACTCCTCCGCGGCTCGGTTTCCCCGACGCAGGCTTTGCTGCCGGCTTTGCGGCCGGCTTTGCAGCCGGCTGCGTGCCCGGCTCGGCTGCTGCTTCCTCTTCCTCCGTTGGAATCACCAGGTACACCTTGCAACTGTCGTTGATCTGCACCGTGCGCTTCTGGTCGCACTGCAGCACGCTGGTCATGGTCATGCCCGGACCCATCTTCATCTCGCTGCGCTGCCGCGCGCCCTTGATGTACACCGTGGACTCGCTGGCCTGGCCGGACGTGGTGTTCTTGGTGCGCAGCTTCACATCGCCCCAGGCGGGGCTCGCCAGCAGCAACGCGATTCCTATCAGACCGGACTTCAGCACCGCGTTCTTCATAACACCCTCCGGAAAATGCCGGACTAGTACCGTTCCAACTTGTCTCGTCTAGCTTTCTTCGGCCTCGCGGCAAGCCGGCCAGGAGAATAAGCGCGGCCAGCTCCATAGGGCAAATTAGTTGGAACGGCACTAGTCTGCCACAGATGGCGGCAAACAGAAACTAACCAGGACGTTGCGGGCTCTTGAATTTCTGCAGCGTGCAGATGCGCCGGTTCTTTTGCCTTTTTACTTTTGACTTTTGCCTTTGCCTTCCCCCCACCCTCGGCGGCTTTCATTACTTGGACTTCAGGATGCGCTCGATCTGCCCCAGGTGGTTCAGGTCGTGGCCCGCAATCATGCGGGCAATGTCCGCCATGGACTCCCGGCCGCGCTCAGCGTGCACGCCATACTGCTTCCATTGTTTCGCGGAGAGCGACTTCAGCAGCCGCAGGTTCGCCCCACGCACCGCCCGGAAGAGTTCGAGCGACTGTCGCGGGTCGCGGCGCGCGTACCTTCCGATGGCCGCCCACAGGTCCTGGTCATAGGCCTGGATAGGTGTTCCGCTCTTGCTCAGCACCATGCGCAACCGCCAGCCCACCACCATCTCCGTGTCCGACAAGTGCGCCAGGATCTCCCCCACCGACCACTTCTTCGGCGCGGGTCTGCGGGCAAGCTGCTTGCGGCCGCGTCCGCGCACCAGGGACGCCAGGCGCGACGGCGTTGCCCGCTGCACCGCCAGCGGCTTCCGCCCGCGCGCGTAGCTCAGGATTCGCTGCTTGTACTGCCGGATGGTTTCAGCCATTTTCGTCCTCGTGATTCCTTCGTTTCCCTTCGTGAGCCTTCGTGTCCGGTGCCTGCCCCGATTCCATCGGGGTGGTTGGCTTTCGCTTCTAGTTCTGCTTTTTACTTTTTACTTTTTAATTGTTAATTTTTAACTTCTACTTCCTAGGTCGGTCGCGGGAAGCGCTCATGCAGCGTCTCCACAAAGGCCTGGTCGGCGCGCAGGGAAACAATCTCCAGCGGCGAAAAGCCCCGCCGCCACGCCAGGTAGAAAGTCGCGATCAGCAGAACCCCGGTGATGGCAAAGTTGGGCCACGCGTTCAGCGCCCACTGCCCGCTCCAGGTCAGCTCCCAGGCGTCGGAAAACGGCTTCAGATAAGGGATGGCCCACTGCTCACCTTCGGGCCCGCGCGCTCCCGCCAAATCGCACAGCAGGTGCAGGTGAAAGCTCAGAAACACCAGCAGCGCCGTCTTCCATCTGCGCGTGGCCAGCGCAAATGCCAGGATGCTCACGGTCACGGCAAACGTGATGTTATGGAAAGTGTGATGGTATTCCGAGAACCAGGCCAGCGGACGCTCCCAGTTCGCGGTCAGGACTTCCACCGGCGCGCCCAGCCCGTCCACGTCCGGAATCACCCCGGCGATGGCCACCAGCGCGCGGTCCCGCCGCTGCAATCCCCCGCCGTTGGCCACCATCCAACCAAACAGGAAATGCGTGACGGGGTTCATTGTGGCTTCTGGCTCTTAGCTTTTAGCTCTTGGTCCCTGGCTCTGCGCACGGTCAGGCATTCGCGGATGGCCAGTCGAATGTTCCTCCGTGCCTCGTGCTCGCTATTACCCTGACTGACACAGCCGGGAATGGACGGACACTCCGCGACGAACACGCCGTCTTCGTCGCGAATCATCGTGATAAGGAGGTTCATACCTCGACCAGCACGTCCTCGCCTTCGACTTTGATGGGATAGACTGCCACCTTCGCCCCGGGGCTGTGAATGGCTTCGCCGGTCTTGGGGTTGTACTGCCAGCCGTGCCAGGGACAGATCAGCGTCCCGTCGGCAATCACGCCCTGGCCCAGCGGCCCGCCGCGATGCAGGCAAACATTGTCCAGCGCGGAAAGCTCCCCGCCCACGTTGGCCACGCAGACAATCTTGTTCTCGCCGCAGGGAAATTCCT
The DNA here is from genome assembly GCA_964644115.1 of uncultured Terriglobales bacterium. GTDB lineage: Bacteria > Acidobacteriota > Terriglobia > Terriglobales > Acidobacteriaceae > CAZXVY01. Next base: position 787 of record CAZXVY010000141.1, on the reverse strand, counting down.
TGGCCTCGTCGCTGCCGGGCAGGTCGGCCTTACCGCCGATTCTCACAAACTCAGCCATTGAGGGGACTCTCGGTACTCGCTACTCGCTACTCTGTACTCTGTACTCTGAACTCTGAACTACTTCGGCTGCAGCGTCTGCGCGATCATCACTTGCCGCTTGAAATTCTCCGCCATGTTTTCGTCCAGCCGCACCTCGGTGGGCCTCTTGGCCAGCGACATATGGTCAATCTTGTCCTGCAGCTTGAGCAGCGCGTAGAACAGGTTCTCCGGACGCGGCGGGCAGCCAATCACGTACACGTCGGTGTTCACGATTTTGTCCACGCCCTGCAGCACGGCGTAGGTGTTGAACGGGCCGCCCACCGACGAGCAAGCGCCCATCGAGATCACCCACTTGGGGTCGGGCATCTGCGCGTAGATGCGCTGGATCACCGGCGCCATCTTCAGGGTCACGGTGCCGGCCACGATCATCAGGTCGCTCTGCCGCGGGCTGGGCCGGAACACTTCCGAACCGAAGCGCGCAATATCAAACCGCGCCGTGGACGAGGCGATCATCTCGATGGCGCAGCACGCCAGGCCAAACGTCATCGGCCACAGCGCCGACTTCCGCGCCCAGTTGAACACGTAGTCCACCGAGGTGATCAGGAAGTTTTTCTCGAACTTGTTCTGCAGCCAGGCCATGGATGCGACGACCAGTCACCGAAAGTCTAGGGAGTGGGAGGCCGTGGTGTCAATGCGGCCCTGGACCGGCGTTTTGGCGAATCGGCTCAACCAACTCGGGATTTGTCAT
>CAZXVY010000140.1:0-7026 GCA_964644115.1 uncultured Terriglobales bacterium | reverse complement strand
GGACCGAGGTGACGTCCAGTCCGGGCAGTCCGCCGAGCACGTGGATCCAGGTGCGGCCCTGGTCGTCGCTGCGGAATCCGCCTTCGCGCGACGCCAGCCAGAGGGTGGACTGGGCGTCCAGGGCGATGCCGTAGATGTGCGTGAGATAGCGGGGCAGCGCCGCCGGGATCCAGTCGCCTCCGCGGTTGTGGGAGACGAAAACTTCTTTGTGCGAGGCCGCCACCACCATTTCACCGCGCCCGCGCACGCTCACCAAGTCGCGCGCGCCCAACTGGGCGGCGCGGCTCCAGGACTTTCCGCGGTTCAGGCTGATCAGCAGGCCCTGCTTGCTGGCGGTAAACCAGCCCGCGGGAGTGACTTCCAGGTGGCTAACGCGCATCGCCAGCTTGGAGGGTTTGGGGCGCGGCGCGGGTTTCTTGCGCGCGGCCTTGCCCTTGGAGGCCGGCGCCGGAGAAGGATCGGGCAGCAGAACGTTGAGCGGCTTCCAGCCTTGCAATCCTTCCCAAACAAAGATGCCGCTGTTGGTGCCGGCCAGCAGGGCGCCGGATTCGGTCTGCTGCAGCGCGAACACGTCGCGGCCGCCGAGTCCCAGACTTAACTGGTTCCAGTTCTCGCCGCCGTCGCGCGATACGAATGCACCGCCGTATTCCTTGTCGTTGATCACGCCCGCGTACAGTGTATTGGGTGATCCGCGGTCCACGGCCGCGGTCACCACCTGGCGGTGGGTGAAGCCGCGATTGGCGGGCAGAAACGACGCTCCTCCATTGTGCGACATCCACACGCCCCCGCGGTCAGTGGCCAGCAGCACGCGCTGCGGCGCCCGCGGATCCACCAGCACGTCGTTCACGATGTAGTTGGCGGCAGTGATGCGCTTAAAGGTGGCGCCGCCGTCCACCGTCTTCCACAGTCCTTCGGTGGTGCCGGCATAGACCACCGCCGGGTTCTGCGGGTCCTGCTTGAGCACTCGTGTGCGCCGCGCCGACGAGGGAATTCCCTGGATCTTGCGGAACTGCCCGCCACTGTCCTGGCTCTTGTAAATTCCCGAGCAGGCGCTGATGTACAGCGTGGAAGGCGTCTGGGGGTCCACGATGATAGAGAAGACGTCGGAGTCGTCAATCACTCCCTGCTTCATCTGGCTCCAGGTCAGGCCGCCGTCGGTGGTCTTCCAGGGCAGGTGCCAGGTCCCGGCGTAGACGATGTTGGGATCGCGCGGATCCAGGGCCACCGACTCGATGTTGCGGATCTCGGCGTGATGGGCAGGGGAGATGCGCTGCCAGGTGCTGCCCCCGTCGGCCGTGCGGAAGACTCCGTCCAGCGCGCCCACCACCAGCACCCGCGAATCCGTTTTGGCCATGGCCAGGGCGCGAATGGATTTGCCGCGCATGGCAGGCAGAACTTCCCAGGTTTTGCCGTGGTCGCGGCTGCGGAACAAATCGCCGCCTTCGCGCTCTATGTCCCAGGCGGAAACGTACAGCGTGCCCGGACGGGCAGGGTCGAAAACGATGTGGTCGAGCACGTAGCGGTCGCCCGTGCCCAGACGCGCCAGCCGTTGCCAGCTTCCGCCGCCGTTAATGGAGAGATACAACTGCCCTGCGCTGGTGCCCAGGAAGATGCGGTCGGGATTGGCGGGGTCGTAGGCGAGGGTGCGCACATCGCCGCCCTCGGGTCCCAAGGGCACCCAGTCCGCCGCCATCAACCGCGCTGGCAGCAGCGCCAGCAGCACCGCCAGCAGAGTGGCTGCTCCCGGCCGTGCCAGCGGGTTCCTGTTCATCAGTCCCATTCCCTGGGTCTCTTTCCCGGACTTTTCCGGTGGCGGTGAGCCTCCAGACTGCCAGAGCGCCGGGCCGGGGGCAAGTTACCGGAGTCTAAAACGACAATGGCCGGTCGGACATGCCGACCAGCCATTACCGGATGCGGTTCCTCCTGCTGCTGGTTAGAAGTTGGCTCCCGCGGGAACGATCCAGATGTCGACGCGCTGGCCGCCATCGCTACCGGAGCGGGTTTCGAACCGGCTGGGATCAATTCCCTTCTCCTTCACCAGGTAGGCCTTGGAGTTGTCGGCGCGCTGCATGCTCAGCTTGGCGCTCCGTCGCTCGTCGGCATCGGCCTGGCCCACAATCACGGCGCGGGCGTCGGCATCGCGCTGCATGCGCAGCGCCACGTCGTCCAGCGCCGCCTTGCAGGCGTTGTCCGCGCGGGCGTTGTTCTTCGCGAAACTGCACTCGTTGATCTTTTCCGCTTGCGGCGGAGGCGGCGGCACGGTCACGCTTACACCCGTGCTGGTGCTGTCCGACAGGCCGCGATCATCGCTACAGGTGGTGTTGATGGTCACCGACCCCGCGCCCATGCCCGCGGTGTCCAACTGGGCAGTGGCTCCGCTGTCGGATAGACGCCCGCCGCTCGACCTCCAGGCATAGCTCAGGGACCGGTTGTCCGGGCTGGAGCAGGAGCAGGAAATCGTGGAAGCGTCGCCCGACATCACCGTGGTCGGATTGGCCGAACAGGAAATGGAAGGCGGATGCTTGGGCGGTTCCTTCACCGAGAAGCTGGCCGAACAGGAAGCCGAAGCCTTTTTCCCGTCGCTGATGCGCGCCGTAACCGTGTAGCTGCCCGGCGCCAGGCCGCTGGTGTTCACCGTGCCGGCGTTGTCCGCGCCCTGCACGTTGCCGCCGGTGGAGGTCCAGGTGTAGCTCAGGGTGCGGCCCTTGGGGAAATTCGCTCCCGTGGCCGTCACCCGCACCGGCTCACCCGCCATCACTTCCGCAGGCTCGGCGGTGCAACTGGCGCTGGGGGGAATGGGTTCCTCGCCGCCAAACTTCATCACGATACCCGTGCGCAAGCGCGCGCCTGCCAGGTTGGGGCGGTCGATAGGGGCAAAGTTATGGTGGGCCCAAACGTAATCGGCCTCCAGGATCTTCCAATCGAAGCGTTTGTTGATCTTGAAGTCGAGCCCGCCGCCCACGGCGATGCCGACGCCGCTGTCGGGCCCCAGCCCGATGGGCGACAGCCGGTGCAGCCCGAACAGCGCGTGGCCATAGGGCGTGATCTTGTTGTCGGAGCGGAAGCTGAAACGCGGGCCCGCCATGATGGTGCCCACGTCGGCGTTGTCCCCGTAGTTCCCGCCGAAGTCCAGGGAGATTCCCCACCATTTATCCACGTTGTAGGTGGCGGTGGCTCCCCAACCTTTCGGCATTTCATCAATGGCGGTTCCGGCGATGCGGCCCCCCGGTTCCATCCAGGCGTAGCCGGCGAACACGTCCCACTTGGGAACGTCCGCGTCCTGCGCCCGGGCCATGGGCGCCGCAACTCCCAGGGCCAGCACCATCGCTGCCATCACAGAGCGCCAGAAACAAACTCTTGTCTCGACTTGCATGTCGTCATCCTCCGGAACTTTACTTACGAGAACCGAACCCGCGACTGGCGGAAAAAACAGAAATCTCAATTCGTGGACCGAACAGACTTCCGCCGTGCCGGGCAATTGTACCCCAGGGAAGCGGGACTTCCAACTCGACCCGCCGCATTTCTTTCCGCCGGCCGCCGGCGCGCCCGGCGCCTGCCGGGAGGGGCGATTCCCTGTGGGTAAGCTGCGGTGATAGCATGTTCGAGCATCGAAAAGCAACCTCGAACAAGGAAGATTCCCATGAATACACCGGCGCGATGGTTCTCCTCCCTGGCTGTTTGCCTCGCTTTGGTCCCTGGTCTGGCTGCCGACGAAGGCCATCAGCACGGTCCCGCAAGCGGCGAGAAGCTGGGCACGGTGAAGTTCCCCACCTCCTGCTCGGCAGCCGTGCGCGCAGAGTTCGAGCGCGGCGTGGCCATGCTCCATTCCTTCTGGTATGAGGAAGCCGAGAAAACCTTCCTTGCCGTGGCCCAGAAAGATCCCGGCTGCGCCATGGCGCATTGGGGTGTGGCCCTGAGTCTGTACCATCCGCTGTGGGCGCCTCCCGACGCCGCCCAGCTCGCCCGCGCCGGCGAAGCCTTGCAGGCGGCGCGAGCGGCAAAACGCAAGACGCCGCGCGAGACCGCGTATCTGGCGGCGGTGGAGGCCTACTACTCGCCCGATCGCGCCGACTACCGCGACCGCGCCCTGGCCTACGAGAAGGCCATGGAGCAGGTGTATCGGCGTCATCCGAAGGACCGCGAGGCCGCGGCGTTCTACGCGCTCTCGCTGCTGGGCACGGCGCTTCCTTCCGACAAGACCTACGCCAACCAGAAAAAGGCGGGCGCCATCCTGGAGAAAGTCTTCGCCGCCCAGCCGCTGCATCCCGGCGTGGCCCACTACCTCATCCACAGCTACGACTATCCCGCGCTCGCCCAACGCGGGCTGAATGCGGCGCAGAGCTACGCCCGGATTGCGCCTTCCGTGCCGCACGCGCTGCACATGCCTTCGCACATCTTCATCCGCCTGGGCCGGTGGCAGGATGCCATCGCCTCTAACCTTGCTTCGGCGCAGGCCGCGCGCGAGTACGGCCGCAAGATGGGATGGGACGGCGCTTGGGACCAGCAGCTCCACGCCATGGACTATCTCGCCTACGCCTACCTGCAGAGCGGGCATCCCGCCGAAGCGCGGCGCGTGCTGGAAGAGCTGCGCGGCATCAAGAAGGTCTATCCCGACAGCGTCGTGTCGAACTTCGCCTTCGCGGCCACGCCCGCGCGCATCGCCATCGAGCTGCGGCAGTGGGATGAAGCAGCCAAGCTCGAGCCGCGTCCCGGAACCTCGGCCTGGGCAGCGGCCATGGTCCACTGGGCGCGCGCGGTGGGCGCGGCGCGCAGCGGCCAGCTCGACGCGGCGCAGCAGGATGTTGCCCGCCTCGCCGCATTCCGCGAGCAACTGCAGCAGGCCACGCAGCCTTACTGGGCCGACCAGGTGGAAATCCAGCGACGCACCGCCTCTGCCTGGCTGGCTTTCGCGCGCGGCGATCATTCGCAGGCCCTCGAACTCATGCGTTCCTCCGCCGACCTGGAAGACTCCACGGAAAAGCATCCGGCAACCCCCGGCGCCATCACGCCGGCGCGCGAGATGCTGGGCGAACTGCTGGTCGAACTGGGAAAACCCGCCGAGGCCCTGCAGGAATTCGAGGCTTCGCTGAAGAACTCTCCCAACCGCTTCAACGGACTCTACGGGGCCGCGCGAGCCGCGGAGTTGGCCGGCAACCGCGCGCGCGCGCGCGAACATTACGACGCGCTGCTCGGCATCTGCGGCAAAGACAACCACGAACGCCGCGAGCTCGACCACGCCCGCGCTTTTGCCGGCCTCTAGCTAATCCGCCTTCACCATCTCAACCGGCGCAGCCCCGGCGGTGGGCGCGGACTCCTCCCAGGCGCGAAACTTTCCCAGGTCGCCGCGGATGGAGTGCAGCACCCAGGCCACGATGGTGGCGTCGTCCAGGTAGCCAAAGATGGGAAAAATGTCGGGTAGCAGGTCGAAGGGATTAACGAAGTAAATCAGCGCCGCCAGCGCGGAGAGAATCGTGCCCAACGACATGCCGCGGTGCTGCCCGCGGTTCCAGGCGCGCAGCAGGCGAAGCGCGGCCAGGAAGTCCGTCCACAGATTGCCGAAGATGCGGCGCTGGCGATTTCCCTTCTCCGCGGCTTGGTCGAGCAGGCGCGACGCCCGCTCCGGATCGCCGGCATAGGACTCCGCCGCCCGCTTCGCCCGCTCGAAACTGTGTTCCAAGCTCTTAGCCATTAGCTCCTAGCCATTAGCTCTTAGCCTTTAGCTCCTAGCTCCTGGTTCGTTAGATGCGTGATCTCAGCACTTGGCAGTTGGCATTTGGCCATCCCCGGGAGCGTTGGAGCCAAATGCCAAGCGCCAAGTGCCAACTGCCGCTACTGTCCTTTCGCCCGCGCCGCATTCACCTTGGCCAGCAGGTCGCGCGCGAGCTGTTGTGCCGGGCCGTTGACCGCGGCGCCGCGGGTGAGCACTTCGCGCGCCTCGGTGTAGCGCCGCAGCTTGGCGTAGGCAAATCCCAAGCGATAGAGCACAACCGAAAGCGCGTTGGGCTCCTGGCCAAGAGCCTCGGCAGCCTTACGCAGCTCCATGATCGCAGCCTGCGTGTTGCCCTGGGTAAGCAGGACGTTGCCCAGCACCCCGCGCGCGCTGCCCGCCATGAGCTTGCGCTGCAGGTCGGCGGCGGGGTCGTCGGCTTTGGCCGCGGCCACCGCTCGGCGCGCGTAGTCGGCGGCTTTGGCCAGGCTCTTGGCGTCTTCACTGTAGGTTTCGGCCAGCAGGATCAGCACCGGAACACTCTCCGGATTGGAGGCCAGCGCTTTCTCGCCGTAGGCGATCAGCCGCGGCTTGTCGCGCAGCTCCTGCAAGGTGATGATGGCGTACTGCGTCACCTGCTCCTCGAACTTCGATCCCGGAAACGCGGGCGTGTAGAGCTCGATCATGGGGGCGCGTTTTTTCGGGTCCTGCTCGCTGGTGATGGCGTTGAAGGCGGCGCTTTCCAGGAAATCGTAGGAAGGCCGGTTCGCCTGCTTTTCTTCTTCCGAGCGCAGGGCGTACAGCTCGGGCGTCACCCCCTCGGAAGGATTTCCCTTGCCGATGCCGTTGTACGCGGCGCCGCCCGCGGCCGCGTACCTGGCGGTTTTCTCGTGCGCCTTGAGCGCCATGGCGGCGGTGACCTGCGCCACCAGCATGTCCATGTTGTTGGGCAGCGCTGCCAGCGACTTCTCGCCGTGCTCCAGAGCGGCAGCGTTGTCCCCGCGTGTCATGGCCTGCTGTGCGAGCTGCGCGTGCCCGAAGGCCAGGGCCACCGGGTTCGAGGAAAAATTCTGCACGAACTCTTCCCACATGGCTGCGTGCTTCGCCGGGTCGGCTTCGCGGCTGATTTCCTGGATGGCCAGATCCTCGGGCGTGCCCGCGGGGATGATGACCAGGCTCACCTGCGCCCCGGCAAGCCCGGACATCAGGAGCAAGAGGAGGAGAAGCCGCACAGCCCGAGCCAGCATGGGACACCTCCGCGAAGCCAAAGCGTGACAGGGGCGCATGTTAGCTCCGGCCGGGCGGGAGAAGCAAGGAAG
>CAZXVY010000139.1:0-7036 GCA_964644115.1 uncultured Terriglobales bacterium | reverse complement strand
GCCTTTCAGCCTTGCCGAAGCCACCAAAGTCAGCCTTCTTCACGGGGGTTTTCCAGAAGTCCTCGCCCGCCCGAAAGCACGCAGCCTCTGGTTCGTTTCGTACCTCCAGACCTACCTGGAGCGGGATGTACGAGCCATTACGAACGTCCGCGATCTGGTGACGTTTCGCCGCTTTCTGGCGCTCCTGGCCAGTCGTCACGGCCAGATTCTCAACAAGACCGACCTGGCCGCGCCTCTCGGGGTCTCGGTGCCCACGATTGGCGGGTGGCTGCAAGTCCTGGAAGTGACCGGCCAAATCATCGTGGTGCCGCCCTACTTCGAGAACCTCGGGAAGCGGCTGACCAAATCGCCGAAAATCTATTGGGGCGACTCGGGGCTTGCCTGCCATCTGCTGGGCGTGACCTCGCTGGCTGAACTTGAACGATCTCCGTTTGCGGGAGCCCTGTTCGAGAGTTTCGTCGCTTCCGAAATACTCAAGAGTCAGGTGAATCTTGGAATGCGAAAGGAGCTCTATTACTTTCGCGATCAGCAGGGCCTGGAAGTTGACTTCCTTATTCCGCAACCTAAGGGTCGTCTATGGCTGCTTGAATGCAAGGCCGGGAAGACGGTCCGGCCTTCCATGGCTTCTTCTCTGCTCAAGTTGCAACGGTCCATGGGGAAGCGTCGCGGACGGTTGATCCTAGTCCACCAAAAGTCCCGCTCAACTCTGACTACTGCAGCACTGGCTCGTGGGGTGGAAGCCCTAGACGTGGAGCGATTCGTTGCGGAGCTCAATTCTCCTTAACAGACCGCGACAGCGACCGAACGTAGGCGAAACGCGCCTGCTTCCCACGTGGGCGATGATGGCGATACTGCGAATCTTGCTCAAAACAAAGTCCTTTCCCTGGGCCGAACTGTGGCGCTCCATTTCAAGATTGGCCAATCCCGGTGCTTGGAAACTCACTGCGAGTGGCAGGGGGATAAAGCAGTGGTCAGTAGTGATAACCGAGCAACCAATGCCGCAAGGAAATTATAACAAACGAGCGCGCCGCGGACGGGATGTCCACGGCGCAGCGTGCCAGCCGTCGGCGCCAGGTTCAGTTCAATCTCTTATCCAAGGCATCCACGATGGTTTTGAGCACCTTCACCCGCGCCCAGTACTTGTTGTTGCCTTCGACCGCGGTCCAGGGCGCGTAGGAAGTGGAGGTATGCAGGAGCATGTCCTCGACGGCCTCGGAGTACTCGTTCCACTTGGCGCGGTTGCGCCAGTCTTCTTCGGTGAGCTTGTAGGAGCGGTAAGGATCGAGCTCGCGGCTCTTGAAGCGGCGGAGCTGTTCCTCCTTGGTGATGTTGATCCAGAACTTGCAGATGACCATGCCGAAGGAGTGCTGGTGCGCCTCGAACTCGTTGATCTCGGCGTAGGCGCGGCGCCACTCGTCCTCGTGGCAGAAGCCTTCGACGCGCTCCACCAGGACGCGCCCGTAATAGGTACGGTCGAATACGACGACGTGCCCGGCGCGCGGCAGCTTCTTCTGGAAGCGCCATAGATAGTGGTGGGTCTTCTCCTCGCCGCGGGGAGCGGCGTAGGAGGAAACGGTGAAGCCGCGCGGGTCGAGGATCTCGGTGACGCGCTTGATGGCGCCGCCCTTGCCGGCCGCGTCCCAGCCCTCGAACATGCACAGCACCGGCACCTGGCGCTTGAAGATGTCGAAGTGCATCTCGCGCAGACGCACCTGCAGCTTGCCCACCTGCTCGTCGTACTGCTTCTCGTTGAGCTTGCGGTTCATTTCCAGCTTTTCCAGCATGATTGGCTCCTGGCTCCTAGCTCTTAGCGTCGTCCCTACGGGACTGTTCGCTCGCGGCTTGTCTACCCAGCGCTAAAGCGCTGGGCTACTATCCGTCGCGCCTACGGCGCTTATTGCTTATCGCTTTTGCTTACTGCTTACTGCTAATCGCCTATTGCTTGGCTCTGTTCTCCTTCGCCTTATCCTTACGCCGAAATAGGTTCGACGGTCGACTTCTTCTCCTCTTCGCGGGCGCGTTCAGCGTCGCGGGTGGCGCGGTCGGCGCGGTCCTTCGACGTGGCCGCCTTGGCCGCGGCGGTGCGCGAGATCACCGTGGGCTGCTGCTTGCGCCGCTCCAGGGCTTCCTCGATGCGGGCCACCAAGGTCTCATACACACGGATCCGGGCCCAGCGCTGGTCGTTGGCCTCCACCACCGTCCAGGGAGCGTTGGCGGTGTTGGTCTTGGCCAGCATTTCTTCCACCGCGTCCAGCCAGCGGTTGTACTGCTTGTGGTGACGCTTGTACTCCTTGCTGATCTTCCAGCGCAGCAAGGGATCGTCCAAGGCATCCGCAAAGCGCTTCTTTTGTTCCTTCTTGGAGATGTGCAGCCAGAACTTCACCAGCACCTGGCCGTCGTCGATAAGCCAGCGCTCGAACTGGTTGATCTGCTCGTAGGCCTCGCGCCACACCGTTTTCTTTACCAGCTTGTCGCAACGCTCTACCAGCACGCGGCCGTACCAGGAGTGGTCGAACAGGGCCATCTCGCCGTCGTTGGGCAGTTCCACCTGATAGCGCCACAGGAAGTGAAAGCGCTGCTCCAGCGGCGTGGGCGCCTTCCCCGGATGCACCCGGAACAGCCGCGGGTCGAGCTTTTCGGTGAGCCGCTTGATGATTTGCCCTTTGCCCGCTGTGTCCCAGCCCTCCAGGCAAACGATCACCGGCAACTCCGCCTTCTGGGCGGCGTACTGCAGTCCGCGCAGCTTCTCCTGCAACTCGCGTATGGCCTTGGAATAGGCAGGCTTCGATAAGTTCTTTTTCAGGTCCAGGATTTCGAGCATGATGGCTCCTCCACAGAGGCCGCGAATCGTCTTCCTGACGGCTCCAGCCTGGGGGAGGTTCCGGTCCGTCGGGAAAATAGAGGAAGGCTTTTTATCACGAATGGCAGACATTTGCACGGGTTTTTGGAAAAAGTACCCAGTACTCAGTACCCAGTACTCAGTTTCCCGCCCTTGCGCCACCTGCTCGGTTAGCACTGGGTACTGAGTACTGGGTACTGGTTCTACCTTCTTGAAAATCAGGGGCTTGACAATCTCCTTGGAACTTGGCAAACTCTTCTCTTGAAGGCGAATAAAAAGCGAATAACATATGGCTGCCACTGCTCTACGAGCGCAGATTGAGTCCCGGGCACGGCTGGGAGCGCGCCTCCTGTTGCCTTCCCTGCTCCCGCAAAGGCCCGCGCCTGAAACCGTTCCTACCGGCATCGCCGAATTAGACGTCCTCACCGGAGGCCTGCCGCGCGGAGCGCTTACGGAAATTTGTGGACCGGCGTCCTCGGGACGCACCAGCCTGCTGCACTCGCTCCTGGCCGGCGCCACCCGCCGCGGCGAGGCCTGCGCCCTGGTGGACGCCGGCGACGCCTTCGATCCCCACACCGCTGCGGCGGCGGGCGTGGAGTTGAAGCGCTTGCTGTGGGTAAGAAGTAGCGCCGCCGTCCCGGCGGCTGCCGTGCGAGCGTCCAGCTCGCAAAAGCGAGGGCAAGATGCCCTCGCACCAGCCGGCTGGAAGCCGGCGCTACTTGTGTCGGTAGCAGCCGCGCTGCGAGCCACGGACCTGTTGCTGGCCGCGGGCGGATTCGGCCTGGTGGTGATGGACCTGGGCGATGTACCGCCCGCGGTGGCGCGCCGCGTTCCGCTCACCTCCTGGTTCCGCTTCCGGCGCGCGGTGGAGAACACTCCTGCCGTCCTGGTGGCGCTGGAGCAGGAATCCTGCGCTCGCACCTGCGCCTCGCTGGTGCTGCGCCTGGGGTTTGGCGAGTTGCAGTGGTCGGTGGCCGGCGACGGAGGCGCGATCAGGAAGACCGCTGACGCGCGCCCCGCGGACGTCTGCAAATTCATCAACGAAGAGCCGGCGCTGTTGCGCGGACTGCGGGTCAACGCCGAGGTCGAGCGCTCGCGCGCGTGGCCGGGGAGGACGCGAACGATGGCAACGGTGTTTCAAACTCTTGCGGAATTGAACCATTGATTCATTGAATCATTGAATCAATGACCCGATGATTCAATGACTCAATGATTCAATGCCTTTCGCCTGTCTCTACGTTCCCGATTTCCCCGCCGCCGCCGTGGTGCGTGCCGAGCCGGAGTTGCGCGGGCAAGCGGTGGCCGTCGTGGAAGGCGTTCCTCCGCAACTCACGGTGGCGGCGGCCAATGCGCAGGCGCGCGCCGCGGGCGTGGAAGCCGGGATGACCGAACTGGAAGCCCTGGGGTGCTTGCCTTCGCTGGTGGTGCGCCGCCGCTCTCCGGAACTGGAAACGGCAGCGCAAGCCGCACTGGCATGGCTGGCGCAGTCGGTTTCTCCGCGCATCGAGCTGACCGCGGCGGACACGGTGGTGCTGGACCTCGACGGACTCGACCGCCTGCTGGGGTCTCCCGCCCGGCTGGCCCGCGAACTGGCGCAGCGGGTTGCGGCGCTGGCGCTGGAGGCGAACCTCGGCGTGGCCGCCAATCCGGACGCCGCGCTGCACGCCGCCCGCGGGTTTGCCGGCGTCACTGTCATCCCCGCGGGCCGTGAGGCGGAGCACCTGGGCAATTTGCCGCTCGCTGTGCTCTTGTTCCCGCCCACGCAGAACCGCGTGGTCCCGCGCAGCGGGACGGACCGCGCCACCCCACTGCTGGAAACGCTGGATCGCTGGGGCGTGCGTACTTTCCGCGCCCTGGCCGCGCTGCCCGAAGGGGCCGTGGCCGAGCGTCTGGGCCAGGAAGGCCTGTGCCTGCAGAAGCTGGCGCGGGGCGCGGGCTGGCGCGGGCTGCGTCCCGCGCAACAAGATTTGCAATTTGAGGAAACGCTGGAGCTGGAGTCGCCGGTGGAGAACCTGGAGCCGCTGGCTTTCGTTCTCGGGCGCCTGCTCGACCAGATCTGCTCGCGTCTTGAGGCACACGCTCTGGCGGCGCAGGAGTTGCGCTTGCGGCTGGATCTGGACTCCAACTCGAAACTCGAAACTGGAAACTTGAAACTGCATGAGCGCATTCTGCGGCTGCCGGTTCCGCTGACGGATCGGCGCGTCCTGCTGAAGTTGTTGCACCTGGACCTGGCGTCGCATCCGCCGCCGGCACCGGTGGTGAAGGTCGGGCTGGCGGCGGAGCCGGCCAGGCCGCGTGTCCGGCAGGACGGATTGTTTCTTCCCCAGGCGCCGCAGCCGGAAAAACTGGAACTGGCGCTGGCGCGGCTGGCTGCGGCCGGCGCCAACGCGGGGTCGCCACAAATTCTCGATACGCATCAGCCGGGCGCGTTCCGTATGACACGGTTTGCGCCTGATTATTCACCACGGAGACACGGAGACACGGAGAATTTTCAGGTGTCAGGCGTCGGACAGCAGGCGTCAGACCCTGGGAACCTGAAACCTGACACCCGAGACCTGATACCTACAACCTCCGTGTCTCCGCGCCTCCGTGGTGAAGCCAAGGCGCACGCGCCTCTACTCGCGCTGCGTTTGTTCCGCCCGCCGCGTGCGGCATTTGTGCAATGGCGCGACGGCCGCCCGCGGCACGTCTCCTGCGCCGGGATCCGCGGACCGGTGGTGTGGCGGGCGGGACCGTGGCGTTCCTCGGGCGACTGGTGGCAGCAGGCGGAATCCGCCGACGACGCCTCCAGCGCTGTTTCCAGCTCCTCGGCAGACACCGCTTCCTGGGCGCGCGAGGAGTGGGACGTCGCGCTGCAGCAGGACGAGACGGGCCTTGCCCTGTACCGCATTTTCCGCGACCTGATCCAAGGGAAGTGGTTTGTGGAGGGAAGCTACGACTGAAATTGAATCATTGAGCGATTGCATCATTGAATCATTGGCGATTTATTCAGTTCCCTCGATGAATCGAAGGCATCGACGGCCAAGCAATCACTCAATGATTCAATGACTCGATGATTCAATCGCCAAGGATCCAATGTACGTCGAACTCCATGCTCGTTCCGCCTTCAGCTTCCTCGAAGGGGCTGCGCTCCCCGAGGACCTGGTGGAGGCCTGCGCGCGGTTGGACCTGCCGGCGCTGGCGCTGCTCGACCGCGACGGAGTGTACGGCGCGCCCCGCTTCCATATGGCGGCGAAGAAGGCGGGATTGCGCGCGCACATCGGCGCAGAAATTACTACAAAAGAATTGCCACAGAGGCGCAGAGACACAGAGAAGAACAGGAAAGATAGTTCATCAATTCCGAATTCCTCTGCGCCTCTGTGTCTCTGTGACCGATCATTTCGTCTTCCTCTCCTGGTTGAATCTCGCGCGGGCTACCAGAACCTTTGCCGCCTGATCACGCGCATGAAGCTGCGCGCGGCGAAAGGCGAAGGCGCGGCCACGCAGGATGAACTGGCCGCGCACGCCGCCGGGCTCGTCTGCCTGACGGGCGGAGACGACGGCCCGCTGGCGCGCGCGCTCCAGCGCGGCGGCCTGGAAGAAGCCCGGCGCGCGGCCGCAGGCCTGGTGGAAATCTTCGGGCGCGGCAACGTGTACGTCGAGTTGCAGCGCCACTACGACCGCCGTGAAGAGGCGCGCAACCAGGCAGCGGTGGAGATCGCGCGCCGCCTCGGGTTGCCGCTGCTGGCCACCAACGAGGTTCGCCACGCCGCCGCCGCGCAGCGCGAAGTGATGGACGTGCTCACCTGCGTGCGCCATCACCGCACGCTGGCCACCGCCGGCCGCCTGCTGGCCCGCAACTCGGAGCGCCATCTCAAGCCTGCGCCGGAAATGGAGCGCCTGTTTGCCGATCTCCCGGACGCCATCGCCAACACCGGTGAGCTTTCCTCGCGACTCCAGTTCACGCTGGCGGATTTGGGCTACCGGTTTCCGCGCTATCCCGTGCCGGAGGGCGAGAGCATGGTGTCGTTCCTGCGCGCCCGCACTGAGGAAGGCGCGCGCCGGCACTATCGTCCGTATGCCGGGCGCGCGCGCCGCCAGATTGAGCGTGAGCTGGCGCTGATCGAGAAGCTCGACCTCGCCGGATACTTCCTTATCGTCTGGGACCTGGTTCGTTTCTGCCGGGAGCAGGGCATTCTGGTGCAGGGACGCGGCTCC
>CAZXVY010000138.1:0-7177 GCA_964644115.1 uncultured Terriglobales bacterium | reverse complement strand
GTCACATACTGCGGCGGGCGTATGCGAAACACCGGCTTGCCCGCGGCCGGTTTCAGCGAGACGTCTTTCCACGCCGCCGCTTCGCCTGCCGCGTGCTCATGGAGGACGATCGCGCTGGCAAAGTCCAGGAACTCGCGCGCCGATTCCTTGAAGTCGGTGGTGGAAGCGTCCAGCACCGTGAGATAGACGTCCGGGCGCAGGAACTTCATCACGCTGTTCGATTCCACAATCACGTTCCCGGCTGCGGCCAGTTCCTCGCGCAGGTCGGGCATGGCTTCCGCCAAGCGGCCCTGCTTGGTCCGCACCCACAACGAGCGAGCTGCGCCTGCCACCAGGAATCGTGAGGTATCGCTTTTGCCGCTGCGGTCGTGTTCCTCGGTGATGGCCCAGGTGTGCTCGTCCACGGCACAGCCGCAGGATTCGCCGTTTACCGAGCACACGCCGTGTCCGTACTGCGTGATCTTCATCGCTAGCCAGCGGCGCTCGGGAAGCGCGGCAATCAGTCCTGCGACCACGCTGGTCTTGCCCAGGTTGCGCGACTGACCGCCCACCACCACCACCGCCATGGTCTGCTTCCCTGCTCTCTTGGTTTCCTCAGCGCTCTCGGCCCTGAACATTCCTTGTGGCACAAAGACATTGTCATCCCGAGCGCCGCCCGACCGTTCCCGACCCGCGTCGCGGGGGAGGGAGGAAGGGAGGGCGAAGCCGAGGGATCTCGGTTTTCTGCTCGCCTTCGGCTGTCATTCCGAGCGAAGCGAGGAATCTATGCATTCTGCCCGAAGCGGCATCCAGTCTCAGCCGAGTCAGAAGCCCACGGTACCCTGCGTGTCCCCTTCGTGTCCGGCGCCTGCCCCGATTCCATCGGGGTGGTTCACTTTTTTCAAGTACCATTCGCGTTCATCCGCGTAAATCCGCGGTAGACCGCTTATCGCTTGTCGCTTTTCTTCGCCAGTCTGGCCAGCACCGCCAGCTCTTTCAGATACTCCTTGAGGGGGCGCGCCGGCGTGCCCCAGAACACCACACCCGGGCCGCGAATGACTTTCTTCGAGGGGATTCCGGTCTGCGCCCCGAGGATGGCGCCCGGCTCGATGCGTACGTGGTCGGCAATGCCCACCTGCCCGCCCACGATCACGTTCTCCCCGATGGTGGAACTGCCGGAGACTCCGGTTTGCGCGGCGATCACCACGTTCTCCCCAATGTGAACGTTGTGGCCGATGTGCACCAGGTTGTCGATCTTCACCCCGCTCTTGATCACCGTGGCTTCCAGCGCGCCGCGGTCAATGGTGGCGCCGGCGCCGATCTCGACGTCGTCGCCGATCTCCAGTCGGCCCACCTGGGGAAACTTGTGGTAGCGTCCGGTGGCTTCTTCCCGCACGTAGCCGAAGCCGTCGCTGCCCAGCACCGAATTGGCCAGCACGATCACGCGGTTGCCGATCTTCGTGCCCGAATACACGGTGACGTGGGCGTCGAGGAAGCACTCTTTGCCGATTTCCACCCTGGAAGAGACACAGGCTCCCGGCCCGATGCGGGTGCGGTCGCCAATCACCACGCTCTCGCCGATCACGGCGTAAGGCGCCACCGACACGCCTTTGCCCAAACGCGCCGATTCATGGATCACGGCGGTGGAGTGTACCCCCGGCTCGCGCCGCCGTTGCGGGCGAATCAGTTCCGCCGCCCGGATGAAGGCCAGCCGCGGATGCGCCGCCAGCAACAGCGGTTTGCTGCTCGGGCTCGACGCCGCAAACTCTCCCGTCAGTACGGCGCCGGCCGCCGACTTCAGCGCCAGCTCCAGCCGCTTCTCGTCTTCCGCGAACACCAGGTCGCCGGCGCCGGCGTTGGCGATGCCGGCAATGCCGCCGATCTGCGCGTTGCCGTCTCCCACCAGCTTCGCTCCCGCTGCTTTGGCTACGTCCTTCAGGGAATGTTTCATGAATGCCGTTTCTCGTTTCTGGTTTCTTGTTGTTGGTTTCGAACTTCCAGTTCCAAGAGGCGATGCACTCGGTACTCGGTACTCGGTACTCGCTACTCTAATACATCGGCGGCTCTCCCTCCGGCCGCGTCTTCCACCGGCGATGCACCCACAGCCATTGCTCCGGGTAGCGCCGCGCGTAGTCCTCGATCACCCGGGTGAAGAGAGCGGTGTTGGCGATGATATCGGCTTCCTCGTCGCTGCTGCGGACCAGTTCGAGCGCAGGATCGAAACGGATGCGGTACTTGCTCAGTTGCTCATCCCAGATGGTAAATCCGGGCACCACCGCAGCATCGGTGCGCAGCGCCACCTTGGCCAGGCCGCTTGCGGTGCAGGCCTTGTGCCCGAAAAAGTCCACGAACACGCCCTGCGGCGGAGTAATGTTCTGGTCAATCAGGATGCCCACCGTCTCGCCGGCTCGCAACGCTCCCAGAAGGCCGCGGGCGGAGTCCAGCTTGTCGAGGGTGGTGTTGCCGTGCAGGGTGCGGTAGCGATCCACCAGCCGGTCCACGTAGGGATTGTCCAGCGCTCGCACCACGATGTGCAGCGGATAGCCGTTCAGGGAATGCACAAACGATCCCAACTCCCAGCCTCCCAAGTGCGCGGTGAGGAAAACCACCCCCTTGCCGCGCGCGCGGGCGGCGTCATAGTTGGCGAAGCCGTCGTAGATCACGGTTTCGCTGACGTTCTCTTTGCGGTAGCGCGGCAGCAGGCAGAATTCGGCGAGCTGGCGTCCCAGGTGCGTGAACAGCGCCCTCACGATGTGCTGGCGCCGGGCAACGGCCATCTCCGGGAAGGCAATCTCCAGGTTGCGCAGTCCCACCCGCCGCAGCCGCCGGTGCGCCAGGTACACCAGGCGCGCCAGGGCCATGCACAGCCCCCGCGCCCAGGACCGCGGCAGCACGCCGATGCCGTGGACCAGCAGCCACACCGGCGCGTACTCGAGTCGGTGGCGCATTCGTGTGCGGACGGTAGCATCGCGGGAAAAGACGTGTCAAACGAGTACCCAGCGCCGGGTGCCCCACGTTCGCGCCGTGCAGTTCGGCGCTAACGTGGGGGCAGGGCCTCCGGAAAACTTTGTTACATTAGTCTGGTAGCTCGCATCAATTTAGAAAAGGACCACCTCATGAAGACTAGCCGGACCGCAGTTTCGCTGGTCGCGCTGGTCGCGCTGGCTGCCTGCAAGGTTTCCCAGCCCGGGGAGCTGCACACCAGCGTGGCCCGCGAGGTCAAGCAGGTCACCGTGGGAGGCAAGGACTGGAAGAATCCCACGCCCGACGACGAAGCCACGGTCAAGGCCGGCGCCGCCCACTTCCAGCACCATTGCCAGGTGTGCCACGGTCTGGACGGCCAGAGCACCGGCGTCCCCTTCGCCAAGAGCATGGAGCCGCCGGTCGTGGAACTGACCTCGCCGGATGTGCAAGAGTACGCCGACGGCCAGCTCAAGTGGATCATCGAGAACGGCATCGCGCCTTCGGGCATGCCGGCATGGAAGGGCATCCTCGACGACGAAGAAATATGGCAAATGGTGCGCTACATCCGCCACCTGCCGCCCAAAGGCAGCCTGGGTGTGCCCGCCGTATACCAAGAGGAAGCCGAAGAGCACGCCGCCGAGAAGTCGGACAAGTCCGGCGCCACCCATACCCACAAGGACGACAAGGCGCACAAGCACTGAGCGAGTTGCGAGTACCGAGTACCGAGTTGCGAGTCTCTGGCTCTAACTCGCAACTCGGTACTCGGTACTCACTTCCCGTACACGTACACCGCGCTCCGCCGAAAACTCTCCGCGGAAAACCAGCGCAACCGGAACGACTTGCGGTCCGTAAATTTGCGGCGGGCCATGTAGTCCTTCACATTCAGACGATGGACCAGGTGCATGGGATGCGTCTCGGTCTCGCCGGCGGGCACGTTGAACACAATCGTTCCGCCGGGATTGAGCAGCGAGCACAGAAAGTCCAGCTCGCCCGCCAAGTCGGGCATGTGCTCCAGGACGTCCACGGAAATGATGGTGTCGAAGCCGCCGCCCGTACCGCGCAACTGTTCCTTGGCGGACGCGAACGCCAGGTTCAATCCTTCCTGGGCCGCGCGCCAGCGCGAATACTCCATGGTCTTGCCTTCGACGTCGTAGTAGACGGTGTCGTGTCCGCGGCGGGCCAGCTCCAGGGCCAAGTCGCCGGCGCCGGCGCCGTAGTCCAGGCAGCGGCCGCGCGCCAGCAACAGCAGGTCGAGGTTGAAGACCATCTGCTTGTAGCGCAGGTTGAAGCCGCTGGACGCGAACAGGTAGTGGATGGAGTTTTCCCGGTACCAGGTCGCCAGCGCCTGCTGGTCGTCGGCGGGCGGCGCCGCGCGCTTCCAGTCCTCCGCCAGCGTCTGATTGCTGGTTTGCCAGCGTTGCCTCACCTCCGCCTCGCTGAACCCGGTAAAGCCCGTCAGGTTGCGCAGGGCGGCCTCAACGTTCCTGCGGTTTCTCTCTCGCGCCAGACGCGCCAGCCCGGCGGTGCCCAGGCTGGCCGCCAACACCATGGCTTGCGCGATGAGCGCGGATTTCCATCCCCAATGGAGTTCCCGCGCGACATAGACGAGGAGAACCTGACCGGCGATCACGATCCCTGCTTCGAACCAGCCTTCCTCGCTGCCCACGGCCAGCGCCAGGTGGGAAGCCACCGCGGTAAAAACGGCGATCCACATCCACGGCGCCCAAAGATGCGCCCACACCAGGATCATGGCCGTATCGGTAGCGAAGAAAAAGAGCGGAAGCCGAGCACGCCTGTAGGGATACCGTCCCACCACGAACCGCGCCAGCGCGGTTGTAACTACAATCCACGCCCCGGAAGCTTCGGCCGCTGTTGCCTCTTGCGCCGACTCCACCCGCAGCCACCCCAGGAGAAAGACAATGCCCGCGATCACGAAACGGATGCGCACCAGCCAGGAATATTTCTTGTCTTCCTCGATCCCGATGTGCAGATACTTGGGGTTGTAGTGGAGGCCGTAGACCAGGGTCAGGACTACTGCCGCGAAGATCGCCTTCGATACCGGTCCGGCCGCGGAAGCTCGATCCAGCGCCAGCACGCCCGCTGCCAGCAGGCCCAGCGCGGGCAGCAGTGCGTGGGTGCGGAAACGCCTGAGGAAGGCCTGCTGTTCGGCGAAATTCATGATCAAGTGCCGAGTTGCGAGTACCGAGTTGCGAGCTTCCTCGAAGGTTACTCGCAACTCGGTACTCGCAACTCGGTACTCTACACTCGTTACTCGGTCTTTTCCGCCGTGGTGACCGCCGAGTAGTGGCGCACCGCGCTCAAGAAGGGCTCTGAGCCTTCGGGCGCGGTGACGGCGCCGCTGAGGATGGTCTTGAAGCGCACCATGCGCCCGTAAAAACTGCGAGTGTCGCCCTTGTCCTGGCGGATCACGGCGCCGTTCAGGCTGATGCCGGCGAAGACGCCGCGCGCGCGCGAGTAGGTGAGCACCTGGGCGCGCATTTTCCAGTCGGTCATGCCTTCGGCGTGGCGGCCCACCGGGCCCGCCGCCACCGAGGCATCCGCCCCCAGCTTGAACTTGCTCTGCAGCAAGGCGCGCATGCCGCGCTCGTTCATGATCACCATC
Source organism: uncultured Terriglobales bacterium (assembly GCA_964644115.1). Classification (GTDB taxonomy): domain Bacteria; phylum Acidobacteriota; class Terriglobia; order Terriglobales; family Acidobacteriaceae; genus CAZXVY01. The sequence continues at coordinate 1,611 of CAZXVY010000138.1, read as the reverse complement.
ACCAGGTCTACGGCTTGCCCGCCGATCTGCAGCCCCACGCTCCCACCCTCGATGCGAAAGAACGCGGGCGCGCTCCATCCGCTGTCGGTGCGGCAGGTGGCCACACCCTTGCCATAGCTGCCGCCGAAGACGAACCCTGCTCGCAGCAGCGAGGGCACCACGGCCACGCACTTGGCTCGCTCCAGGATCTCGCCGGGGATGCCATTATCGGGCGCGGCCATGATTTCGTTCAGCACCGTACCCGCTTCCGCCAGCCGCTCCACTTCGTCCTTCTTGCCGTCGCCGGCCCAGGCCGGCGCCCAGGTCACCATCATCAGCAGTGCGATCAGAATTTTTCTCATGGTTGGTCCTTTCCCTGGCTGATAGTAAACCGGCGGGCAGCGCTCCGCCGTTTTCCGTCGCGGGCAGGAAGCCAGGAAGTAAACCTTGGGAGGAGGCGGTTTCTGGTTCCGGTTTCCGGTTTTTGGTTTCTGGTTCTTGGTTTCTGGAATCTTCCCGTCACCTGTAGAGACCCAAAACCAAAAACCAGAAACCCTCAACCCGAAACCCTCATCTCCGCCGGCGGCTTTCGCGCAGTACATTGGCGAAGGAGCGGCCGGAGAAGGTGAGCGTGGGAATGATGCGTCCGGCCACTTCCACCTGCGCGCCCGCGCCGGGGACGCCGTAGCGGTCGGAGAACACCCACAGCCGTCCGGTACCGTCGTCAATCTGGTAGACGCCGGTGTGGAATACTCCAAACGAGTCCACCACGCTGCCCCGCACCGCTACCTCTTTGCTGGCGTAGCGTCCGGGATCCTGGTTGATCCTCGCGATCGTCGTCTGCTCGGGGCAGCCCGTCAGCCCGGCTGCCAGGACGATCACCAACAATCCGCTTGAGAGTTTGCGAGTCATGCCTACTGGGATGGCTTAAGGCCCCTCCCGGGCTGCCCAGCAAGGTGGTGAGTCTGGATGAAGGAACCCACTGCTGACCATGCTGACCGCTGGGAACGCAGCTAGATCAACGCCATATTGTTGCTGGCAAAAGATTTAAGGGTTGGGACTGGCGTACCGCTTGCCACCCCCAACCCCCGTCTCCCAGGTTCTGTGGTAGGTGAGTACAGTATGGCCGGAGGCGCCTGGGGCGACAAGATAACCGAAGGCCCTGTACCCACGTAACCTCGGCGGATAATTACTTGAAGGAGACCAACGAGTTGGTGATGGCGTGCACCGAGAGCGCGATGCGGTTGCGCACACCCACCTTGCGCATGAGTTTGGCCACGTGCGCTTTTACCGTGCGCTCTTCAATGCCCAGCGCGGATCCGATCTCTTTGTTCGACCGGCCGGCCACCAGCAGCTCCAGCACTTGCTTCTCGCGCTCGGTAAAAGTGCCGCGCCCTCCACCGGGGAAGAAGCGCCCGGGAGCGGAGGTGACGCGCTCAATGAACATCGAAATCACGCGCCGCGGCGCCCACACCGATCCCTGAAACACCATGCGGATGGCCATGACGAATTCCTCGGGGGTGGCGGCTTCGTCCACGTAGCCCTTGGCGCCCGCGGCCAGGGCCTTGAGGATGGTCTCGTCGTCCATGCCCGAGCCGGTGACGATGATGCGCAGCCCGGGCCGCGCCGCCT
>CAZXVY010000137.1:0-7215 GCA_964644115.1 uncultured Terriglobales bacterium | reverse complement strand
CGCCTGCTGGCGCAGATTTTCCTGTCGCGGGGCGCGCTTGACCAGGCGGCGGCCATCTACCAGCGCAACATCGAGGCGGAGCCAAGCGACGCCATCGCATACGTTCTACTGGGAGAGGTGGAGGAAAAACGCGGCAGTCCCAAGAAGGCCGACGAGTTGTATCGCAAAGCGCTGCAGGTGCAGCCCGATCATCCTCGCGCTTCGAACAACCTGGCGTATCTGATGCTGGAGCAAGGGGGCAACGTGGACCAGGCGGTCTCGCTGGCCCAGGTGGCCCGCAGCGCTGCGCCCGATTCGCCGACCACGGCCGACACCCTGGCTTGGGCCTACTATCACAAGGGCGCCTACGGGCTGGCCGTCGGGCTCTTGAAGGATGCACTCAAGAAGTCGCCGCAGAACCCCACCCTGCATTATCACCTGGGACTGGCCTACCTGAAGTCCGGGGAGCGCGGGCTGGCGCGAACCCACCTGCAGCGCGTGCTCCAGATCAACGCGAACTATGCCAAGGCCGGCGATGTCCGGCGCGCGCTGCAGGAACTCGGAGGGTAGCCCGAAGGGCGCCCCTCAGCGCCTGCGGCGCACCACCTCCAGCCACAGTGGCGTGGAACGAGTGGTATAGCTGGCGTCCGTGCCCCGAACTGCCAGCCGGTAGGTTCCGACGGCGACGTTGTCTCCCACCGTAACCGTCAAGATCGCGGCGCCAGGAGTAGCCACGATGCCGGGGCTGAGGCTGGCGGTTGAGCCCGCGGGCATCCCCTCCACCACCAGCGGGACCTCGCCGAAATAGCCGGAGGTGGGATCCACCTGGATGGTGAAGCTGGCGGTTTCACCGCGCGCCGCCGTGAGGGAAAGCGGCGAGGCCGACAGCTTGAAGCCCGGCCGGTCGCAGGCCCCGATGGCGTGTTCGGTGCTCAGCCGCCCGCGGGTGATGACCAGCCCGGCGAGCGAAGCTAGGGGCTGTACGTTCACCAGCAGCATGTCGCGAAGATCGGCTGTGCCCAGGTCGCGACAGTAAGAGAGCACCAGCACAGCGGCGCCGGCCACGTGGGCCGCGGCCAGCGAAGACCCCGTGCCGTAGTCATACCCGCCATTGAGCGCGGTGGACAGCAGGAAGGCGCCGGGCGCGCCCAGATGCACGGAGTTAGGGCCGTAGTTGGACTGGCTGTAAAGGGTGTCCTGGTTGCCAGTCGCGGCTACCGAGATCACATTGGGCAGCGGGTAACTGGCAGGATAAAAGGAGCTGAGGTCATTGTTCGAGCCCTGGTTACCGGCGGCAGCGACCACCAGGATGTCGTACTTGTAGGCGCGCTCCACGGCGTCCATCAGGGCGCGGGAGTTGACGTGATCGCCCCAACTGGCGGTGATGACGCGCACGTTGGCCAGCCCCTTGCTCTTGGCTTGGACCGCGAACTCGAGGGCGTCAATGGCGTTGGAGGTGGTGCCCGAACCCTTGGCGTCCAGAAACTTCACCGCCATGACGCTGGCGATCCAGTTCACGCCGGCGATGCCGAGGGCGTTGTTGCCATCCGCTCCGATGACGCCGGCCATCTGCGTGCCGTGCCGGTTGTCGTCGGAAGGATCGCAGGTCCGCTTGATCACGTTGAAGCCGCGCGTCCCGGCGGGGCAGGCGAAGGTCCGCCCGCCGAGCTGGACGGTGAAGCCGACCGGGGCCGCCCACAGGTTGTTGATCAGGTCGGGATGGGTCTGGTCCACACCGGTGTCGAGAACCGCAACCACGTGGTCCCGGCTTCCGGTTGTCCATTCCCAGGCGAAGGAGGAGCCGATGTCCGCGCCCTGCGTTCCCGTCAGGCCGAGCACGGTCTGGCCTATGTTCCACAAAGGCCATTGCTCGCCGAATTGCGGGTCGTTGGGGATGACCTGCACCTGGAGGATGTAGTTGGGCTCGGCGTACACCACGTCCGTGTTGGCCCGCAGGCTGCTGACCAGGCCGGCGGCGGTCTTGCTGCGCGAGCGCAACAGATACGCCCCGGAGCCCCCTACCGGCTGAGTGAGAGCGGCGTCCTCGGTCTTGCGGGCGCGGAGCATCCCACTGGCCCCGGAGCGGAACTTCACCAGCACCTCGCCGGCTGCTACCAGCTTGCCTTGGAATTTCTCAGTCTTGGATTGGGCATGAAGCGGCACCAAAGCGGCTGCCAGCCACAGAAGCGTGGCGGCCGCAAAACGGATTGTTCGACGCATGTTGTGTGCCGCGGAGAAGCGCGCGAGCTAATGTAACTCATCCTGCAACAGAATAGGGAAGTAGTTATCTCACTCGATAATATCCATAAGGGTATCGAGGGCCGGTATCGCCGACCGCTATCAACGACCCCTATCGCCGACCGCTATCAACGACCGGCGGCGGCGGGGTGGAGGCGGCGAGTGACAGTGCGGCGCGCATCTGCGAAGATAGGCGAAACATGCCAGCGGCTGCGGCCAGAGCGTTGAGCGGCTTGAGCGTGGACGTGGAGGATTACTACCACGTCGAGGCTTTTGCCGACCGCATCACGCCGGAGATGTGGCCCACGTTTCCCAGCCGCGTGGCCGACAACACCCGCCGCGTGCTGGAGCTGTTTGCCCGGTACGGAGCGCGGGCCACGTTTTTCGTGCTCGCCTACGTGGTGGAGCGGGAGCCCGGGCTGGTGCGCGAGATCCAGGCTGCCGGGCATGAGGTGGGCTGCCACAGCCATCTGCACCGCTGCATCTTCCGCCTGACGCCGGAAGAGTTCCGCGCCGACACGCGCCGCGCTCGCGCTTTGCTGGAAGACGCCGGCGGAAAAGCGATCGCCGGCTACCGCGCGCCCACCTTTTCGGTGACCCGGCGCTCGCTATGGGCGCTGGACGTACTGGCCGAGGAGGGCTTCCTCTACGACTCCAGCGTTTTTCCCGTGCACCACGACGTTTACGGGATTCCGGAAGCGCCGCGCTTCGCCTATCAATGGGAGGTGGCGAGCGGAGCGCGGCTGTACGAAATTCCTCCGCTCACCTTCCGCTTTCTGGGACGCAACCTGCCGCTGGGCGGCGGAGGCTACCTGCGCATGCTGCCCATGTGGTATACGCGCTGGGGTCTGGGGCGCGTCCGCAAGGAAGAGCAGCCCGCGGTGGTCTACCTGCATCCCTGGGAGCTGGATCCGGGGCAGCCGCGCCTGCAGGGACGGCGGCGCTCGGTGCTGCGCCATTACTCGAATCTCGACAAGATGGAAGGGCGGGTGGGGGAACTGCTGGCCGGCGGAAACTTTGTTCCCTTTCGCGAGGTACTGGAGGAGCAGTTGAAGGGCGGGCCGCTGCCGCGGCACAAACCGGCGTCGTTTGCGAATGAAGGGACGGGCGGCTAGAAGAAAAGCTGGGCGCGAAACTGAGGCTGCGAAGCGGCGGCCGCGCCACTCCTAGTCGGCGGCGGCTTGCAGGTCGCGGCGCATGCGGTTGGAGGGCAGGCCGGCGTCGCGCAGTTTATAGAGCAGGGCACGGTAGCTGATGTCGAGGGCGCGGGCGGTGCGCTTGCGGTTCCAGTTGTGCTCCTGCAACACCTTGAGGATGATCTTGCGCTCCATTTCCCGCACCGCCTGGCGGGTGATCTTCTTCAGGGAGATGGGGCCGGTGATTTCCAGGTCGCCGCCCAGCACGGTTTCCTCGCGCATGACCAGTTCGCTGCTTACCGCGTCCTCCGAGTCGAGGATCACGTAGCGCTTCATCAGGTTTTCCAGCTCGCGGATGTTGCCCGGCCAGTGGTACTTGCGCAGCATTTGCAGCACGCCGCTGGAGAGAGGACGGGCCCGGCGGTTGAACTTTTGGTTGTAGACTTCGAGGAAGTAGTCCACCAGCTGGGAGATGTCGTCGCGGCGCTCGCGCAGCGGCGGGAGCTGCAGGTTCACCACGTTAATGCGGTAGAACAGGTCCTGGCGGAAGTTGCCGGATTCGATTTCCTTGGCGAGGTCGCGGTTGGTAGCGCACACGAAGCGGACTTCCACCCGCGTGTCCTCCTGCGACCCGATGCGGCAAAACTGGCCGTCCTGGAGCAACTGCAGGAGTTTGGCCTGCAGGGCGGGATCCAGTTCGGAAATCTCGTCCATGAACAGTGAGCCGCGGTGCGCCAACTCCACGCGGCCGGGCTTGGTTCCGTAGGCCCCGGTGAAGGCGCCCTTCTCGTAGCCGAACAGCTCGCTCTCCAGCAGGGTGCCGGGAATAGCCGGACAATTCACCTTGACGAAGGGCCCGGAGGCCCAGGGCGACAAGCGGTGAATGAGCCCGGCGATGATCTCCTTGCCGGTGCCGCTTTCGCCCTGAATCAGGACGGGAACCTGGGCGTTGGCCACCTTCTCCAGCTTGCGCTGCATGTCGCGCATCGCCGGAGTGGTTCCAAAGATGATGTCGTCGGAGGGCAGCGCCTCCAGCGACCCGTTCAACAACCCATTGGCAGCGATCTGTGGCATTTGGGCAGGCTCCCGCAAAGGGGAGGTGAGTCGAATCCGCTGCTAACTAATGCACTCAAAGCGCCAGATTTTGCACTTTTCCAGATTTGCTCCCCTTTGCGAGTGGGAAGAATTCGCCTAACCTATTTCTTATCAGTGCCTTGTCCGGATAATTTTCTGTTCTTGGCAAGTCCAAAAAGCGGCAGAAACGGGCTCTTGAGAGTGCGATAAAAGGGAAAACATTTTCACTCTGGGGAAAAAACATTCCCTCTTGAGGGGGGCGGCGAAGGGGTGAGAACTAGAGGAGGGGGCGGGAAAACTGCAAGCCCCAAAGATCGCAGCGCTCGGAATTGACCACCCGTACCAGTTGGGCGGAAAGGGTTCGGGCCGACCCGGAGAGGAGCTTCTCCTCCGCGATGGGAGCCGCGGGAAACTCCAGGCTGAGGTCGCGGGAGGCGGGGAAATAGCGTCGCATCACCACCAAGGCTCCGCTTGCGCTCAAATTAAGGGCGGTAGCGAATTCCAGGAATTCCTTGCCCTCTTTGTCGGAACCCCGAACAAAAACGGGTACGGCGACGGGCAGCCGGTCATGGCGCCTGCGGTCGTCTGCGGGAGGCACCGCCATGGCTACCTCCTTTTCCGAGTGTATCTTTGCTTGCATGTCACTTGGCAGCAAATCGCGGGAGCCCTTGACCTGCCTGGGATACAGCAGTTCCCCCAACTCTACCGCACATAGGGTGCCAAACTACTGGTTGCCAAGGAGTTCCGCTTTGTCTAGGAAAACTGGTTACTTAAGTAACCTTGGGGAAGGTGGGGGCCCTCTTTTGCGATGTGGGGAAGCGCAAGGTTTTGCGGTTTTCCGGCAAATTCACCGTGTTTTCACTTGACACTCCCGGGAAACCACCCTAGGCTGGTGCTACTCCCCTTGCAGCGTTACCCTAGATAATCAAAGGTCGGTTTCCGCCATCCCCCGGGGAAACAGAACCGCATGAGCCACAGCGCCCTCAAATCTGACGCTCAGGCAGTCCCCACTTCAGGCGGGCCGGGGCTTCCGCCGCCTCCGGACATGCACCCGGCGGACGCAGACACCCTGCACAATGTCCGCCAGATGTACATGGAGGAGTTGCTGCGCTCCTACCAGCGGCTGCAGGAAAAGAGCCGGCAGAGCAGCGTGGCACTGGCCTCGGCGGCGCACGAGCTGCGGACTCCACTTTCGGTGATGAGCGGCTACATTGACGTGCTGCTCAGCGAAAAGCTGGGCGGATTGAACGAGCGCCAGCGCCAGGTTCTGCTGGAGATGCAGTCCAGCAGCTCGCGTCTGGAGCACTTTATCGAGGACTTCCTCACCTTCAGCGCCCTGGAGACCGGGAAGCTTACGCTGGTAAGGGATATGTCGGACCTGAATGCCTGCCTGGCAGAAGTATCCGGGTTCTGGCTGCAGCGCTTTCATGAAAAGGGCGTGGCCTTGTACCAGGTGCCGGCGGAGAACGTGAAGCCCTTCCTCTTTGACTTTTACAAGATCGAGCACGTGGTTTCGAACCTGCTGCACAACGCGCTGAAGTTCACGGCCACGGGCGGTACCGCCTGGCTGGCGGCCGAGCCCTACGTTTGGGAGCGGCGCAGCCGGCCCCCGGCTGCGGCTGCCAGCGACCGCCGCCGGCATAAGCAACACTCCTTCAACGCCGTGCGGGTGACGGTTTCCGACACCGGCATCGGCATCGCCCCCGAGTTTCAGCAGGAAGTCTTCGATGATTTCTTCAAGCTGACCGACGGGCCCGACTCCCGCAAAGGCATGGGACTGGGACTGGCCATTGCGCGCCGCCTGGTGAACGCCCACGGGGGCAAGATCTGGGTGGAAAGCGAGCCCGGATTCGGCAGCAAGTTTCGCTTCCTGCTGCCCCTGAAACCGGAAGCGGAGGCGGCAGAAACGAGCCCGGAATGAGTTCCTCTCCCACCAACCCGGCGCCCACGATTCTGGTAGTGGACGACGAACCCAGCATGCTGCGCTACATGCGCACCATGCTGGAGGTGGAGTCGTTCAAGGTGGAGACCGTGAACAGCGGCGCGGAAGCTCTGAAGCGGCTGCAAGAGGAGCCCGCGCCCGCGCTCGTGCTGCTCGACGTTCTCATGCCTGGCCTCGACGGACTGGAGACCCTGGAGCAACTGCGCGCCACCCGGCCGGAGCAGAAGGTGATCATGCTCTCCTGCGTGAGCGAAACCCGCAAGGTGGTGCAGGCTATGCAGCTGGGCGCGCTCGACTACCTCAACAAGCCCTTCCAGCGCAACGAGCTGACGGCGGTGATCCGGCGCTCGCTGGAGCCGGCCGGGGGCAGCGACTATCCCTCGGCGGGAGAAGTGGACGAACTGGGCGACGAGCTGTTCTTTCTGGCCGTCAGCCCGGCCATGCGCAAGATCCGGGCGCAGGCTTCGCTGGTGGCCAACGTGGACATCCCGGTGCTCCTGCTGGGCGAAAGCGGCACCGGCAAGGAAGTGCTGGCGCGCCTGATCCACAAACTTTCCAGCCGCGCGCGGCGCACCTTTATGAAAGTGAATTGCGCCGCCCTGCCCGCCGATCTGCTGGAGAGCGAGATGTTCGGCTACGAGCCGGGCGCGTTTACCGGGGCGCAGCACTCCAAGCCCGGCAAGTTCGAGCTGTGCGACAAAGGAACGTTTCTGCTGGACGAAATCGGCGAAATGCCGCCGGTGCTGCAGGCCAAGCTGCTGCACGTGCTGCAGGACAACTGTTTCTCGCGCCTGGGCAGCCGCACCACCATCAAGGTGGACGTGCGCATCATCGCCGCCACCAATG
>CAZXVY010000136.1:0-7228 GCA_964644115.1 uncultured Terriglobales bacterium | reverse complement strand
GATGAGCAGGATGTTGCTCTTGGAAAGCTCGACCTCCCCGGTCTTTTGCCGGTTCATGTGGATGCGCTTGTAGTGGTTGTAAACCGCCACCGCCAGTTTTTTCTTGGTCTGCTCCTGGCCGATCACGTACTCGTCGAGGAAGGTCTTCACTTCCTGCGGCTTGGGCAGCTCGCTGGGCGCCACCGCCGGCTTGGCCTCCAGCCGGTCGTCTTCCAGGATGGAGTTGCACACCGCCACGCACTCGTCGCAAATGTAGGCGCGAGGGTAGTCGCTGGGGGAGGAGATGAGCTTGGCCACCGCGTCCTGCGACTTATGGCAGAAGGAGCAGCGCAATCCTTCCTCCGAACCGACGCGTGGTTTCACCTGGTCACCTCTCGCGGTCCTTCATTTGCGGTGCTTGTGGATGATGTCGTCAATGATGCCGTATTCCTTCCCCTGTTCCGCCGACATGATGAAATCCCGCTCTACGTCTCGTTCCACTTTATCAAGTTTTTGCCCGGTATGTTTAGAGAGTAACTGGTTGAGTATCTCCCGCATGCGCAGGATCTCCCGGGCGTGGATGTCAATATCGGTGGCCTGGCCCGACAGCCCGCCCATGGAAGGCTGGTGGATCAGGATGCGCGCATTGGGCAGGGCAAAGCGCTTGCCGGGCGCACCCGCCGCCAGCAGCACCGCGCCCATGCTGGCTGCCTGGCCGATGCAGATGGTCATCACGCTGGGCCGCACGAACTCCATGGTGTCGTAGACGGCCATGCCCGCGGTGATGGAGCCGCCCGGCGAGTTGATGTAGAGCTGGATGTCCTTGTCCGGATCCTCGGCTTCCAGAAACAGGAGCTGGGCGGTCACCAGGTTGGCCACGGTATCGTCAATCGGGCTGCCGATGAAAATAATATTGTCGCGCAGCAGGCGAGAGTAGATGTCGTAGGCGCGCTCGCCCCGGCTGGTTTGTTCCACCACCATCGGTACCAGCATGTTTTGGATGGCCCTTTCTGCCGCTACCTGCCTGCACTGCGGCCGCACGGCACGGATCGGGGGGAGGAGGTCCGCCAAGCCGTCCTACGCGGAGCGGCGATACAAAAGGTCGAGCGTCTTTTCCTGGCGGATTCTGTTTCGGATTCTATCCAGCGCTCCTTCGCGTGTCAATCGGGAACGCAGCGCCTCCGCCGTCTGTCCGCTGCGCGCGGCCAGCGTTTCCAGCTCCCGGTCCACGTCTTGGTCGCTCACCCCGACGCGCTCCCGGGCGGCGATGGTGTCCAGGATGAGCGTGGCTTTCACTTCCTTCAAGGCGCCCTCGCGCTGGCCCGCGCGCAGCCGCCCCAGGTCCATCTTCTTCATGTCCTCGGTGCGCATGCCCTGCGCCGCCAGCGCGCGCAATGCGCGCTCCACCCGCACTTCGATCTGCCGGTTCACCAGCGATTCGGGCACGGGGAATTCATGCCGGCGCACCAGCTCGTCCATCAGTTTCTCCTTGGCTTCCTGCTCGCCGGCGATGCGGCGCTCCGCTTCCAGACGCTCGCGCAGCTTCTGCCGGAACTCGGCAAAAGTGGTGAGGTCGCTGGCCTCACGAGCCAAGTCGTCGTTCAGTTCGGGCAGCGACTTGCTCTTCACCGCCTGCACCTTCACCACGTAGGTGAGGGTTTTGCCCGCCAGGCGCGCATCGCTGAAATCTTCGGCGTAGGCGACGTCGAAGGTGCGCTGCTCGCCGGCGGAGGCTCCGCGCAGGTTGTCGGAGAACTCGCGCACCGTGTTCTGCCCGCCGATCTCCACCAGCACGTCGCTTACCGGCACCGGCGTGCCCTCGGCGTCCTTGGGGGTTCCGGTGAAGGAAACCAGGGCGAAATCTCCGTCGGCCAGGGCGCGGCCCTCCACCGGCGTGTAACTGGCAAACTGCTCGCGCAGTTGGTTGAGGGCCAGGACTACGTCTTCGTCGGAAACCACGACATCCTTTTTCTCCACGCGCAATTCGTCGTATCCGGAAACCTCGATGGCCGGCAGCACTTCGAACGAAGCTTTGAAGCGCAGCGGCTCGCCCGGGTGCGCGTGCAGGTCCACTACCTTGGGCTGCGAAACCGGCGCCAGGCCCCGTCGCTCCACCTCCTCGCGGAAGGAACGCGGCACCAGGGCGTCCAGCACCTCGCTCTTGATTTCCTCCGCGAAGCGTTCCCGGATCAGGCCGGCGGGCGCCTTGCCCTTGCGGAAGCCGGGGAGCCGCGCCAGCTTGCGGTATTTTTCGACGAGGGCCTCGGTCTCGCGCGCCACTACCTCGGCCGCGACTTCCACCTCAACCTCGCGCGTGCAATTGTCTTGAATGTCGGTTGGACTCAACGATGATCGCCTGGACTGCTTCTGGCGCCCAGGAACACGGGCGACTTTCCACTATAGCACTCCCGCATACAATAGAAGCCACGGAGGCCCGCCCTGCTGCACATCCTTTGGGAATACCGAGTGCCCGCCGAAAAGCGTTCTGAGTTCGAGCGCCACTACCGCGGCGACGGTACCTGGGCCGAGTTGTTCCGCCGCGGCTCCGGCTACCGCGGCACCACGCTGCTGCGCGATCCCGCAGATGCCGCCCGCTACCTCACCCTGGACCACTGGGACGACGCTGCATCCTTTCACTGCTTCAAGAAGGATTTCGCTGCCGAGTACGCCGCCCTGGATCGGCAGATGGAGACGCTCACCGAATCCGAGCGGCATCTCGGATCCTTCGAGGCGCTCTAGATTTCACTCTCACTCTTCCTTTCCGATTTGTCATCCCGAGCGGAGCCCGCCGCGGCGGGCGCAGTCGAGGGATCTTGGTTTTCGCATGATCTACAACGCCCGTAGGCATGCTCTTGGGCAAGCGCTCTAGCCCGCGCGCAGCGTCAGCAGCGTAATCTCCGGCGGACAGTTCCACCTCACCGGAGGGCCAATGACGCCGAATCCGCGGTTGGTGTACAGCTGAAGGTTGCCCACGCGGTTCCAGCCGATGGGATACTTCCGGGCCAGGGGCGGGAGGATCAGCGCCCCGATCCCCGGCAGGCGCACCTGCCCTCCGTGCGAATGCCCGGAGAGCTGCAGGTCTACGGGAAATTTCGCGGCCTGGTCGGCAAAGTCGGGCTCGTGGGCCAGCAGGAGTGCTGCTTCCCCGGCCGGCACCCGCCGGAGCGCCTTCTCGAGGTCCGGCCGCCCTGCCATCACGTCGTCCACGCCCGCCAGCCAGAGCCGGGTGTTCTCTTTCTCCAGCGCCACCGCCTGATTGATCAGCACCGGAAAGCCCGCCGCGTCCAGCGCGTTGCGCACGGTTGCGGGATGGTTCCAGTGATCGTGATTGCCCAGCACGGCGAAGCGCCCATAGTCGGCGCGCAGCGGGCGCAGCTCTTCCGAACAAGGATGGATGTAGGCTGCGCCCTCCCGGCCCGCCGGCTTGCCGAAGGGGTGGGAGACGAAATCGCCGGTCAGGACAATCAGGTCCGGTTGCAGCTTATTGATCTCCTCCACCGCCTCACGGACGAACGCTGAAGTCATGTACGGGCCGTAATGGATGTCGCTGATCTGGGCAATGCGGAAGCCGTCAAACGCACCCGGCAGCCGCTTCAGCCGCACCTCGATCCGCTCGATGACGATGCGCCGCGGCTCCCATAGGAACGCGTAACCGGTCGCGGCCGCGCCCAGTGCCAGCAGCGTGCGAGTCAGCATCTGCCGGCGCGTCAGTTTTTTCTTCATCAGAACAGCAGTCTAGCAGGCCACTTCACACATCACACAGCGCACATCGCACATCACTCCGACGCCCAATGACTCTGCTACTCTTGCGCTCATGTCTCGCGCTCTGGTCGTGCTCAACGCTGAGATCGTCATCTGCACCCGCTGTCCGCGGCTGGTGGCGTACCGCGAAAAGATCGCGCGCGAGAAGCGGCGCGCCTACCGCGATCAGGAGTACTGGGGCAAACCCGTCCCTGGCTTCGGCGACCCCCGGGCGCGGGTGCTCATCCTCGGTTTAGCCCCAGGCGCGCACGGTTCCAACCGCACCGGACGCATGTTCACCGGCGACGGCTCCGGCTATTTTCTTTATCCCGTATTGCACGACGCCGGCTTCGCCTCGCAGTCTGACTCCCGCCGTCGCGACGACGGGCTCTGCCTGCGCGACGCGTACATCACCGCCATGGCGCGCTGCGCGCCGCCCGCCAACAAGCCCACTCCACAGGAGCTGGCCAACTGTGCACCCTTCCTCGACCGCGAGTTCGAACTTCTGCCCAACGTGCGCGTGGTGGTGGCCCTGGGCAAGGTCGCCTTCGACGGATATCTGCGCTATCTGAAACGCAGGCGCGTGCTCACCACCGCACGCGGCTTCCTCTTTGGTCACGGCGTGCGCTATGTCCTGCCCGACGGGAAAATCCTGCTCGCCTCCTATCATCCTTCCATGCAGAACACCAATACCGGAAAGCTCACGCGCGCGATGTTGCTGAGGATTTTTCGCACCGCCGCGCGACTGGCGGGAGCACCGGCCAAATAGCCGAATCACCAATCACCAATCACAAATCATCCCCTCCCGAATCCTCGCCGTAACCGGCGTATGATGCCTCCCGGCAATGTCCAGCCTGCCCGAAATCGATCTTGCCGGCCCGCAGTTCTGGGTGGATTCGAGTCCCTGGCGGAAGAACTCCTCGACCGGGTCGCGGCCCGCAGTCGAATCGAGGAGCAATCAATCCTAATCCGCGGTTTTCATTTCTGAGATGCGATTAACCTTGCCATCAGGGCCGATGGCCACGCTGAAGTAAACGCGTCTGGGTGACGCGACAAAACCGAAGGTAAACTCCCAGTCCCCACCGCCTTCCTTCATCCGCTGGCGGAGAGCCTGGGATAACCCCTCCGGATTCTCAAAGGTCACGGTCGATCCCTCAGCTTCGAGTTCGGCTTTTCCATTCCTCAAGACTTGTACGTATTCCGTCTTGGGACCGGACATCGAACGGCCTCGGCAGTAAATCCAACCCTCGGTCACCGCCAGGACCTCAGGAAGGGTCATGCCCGTCCGAATGCCACGCCGCATTTTTTCCGCGTGGCGACCTGCCGCGCAACCCTGCCAGAGACCCCCAGCGGCAACCAGGCCGATGACGAGGATGAGGCCAGAAGCCACTTTTTTCATGGGCGGTATCCGAACCGGCCCCTGGGAGCCGGAATTCCCGATGTTGAGCTTCCCGTTAGCCCAAAAACATACGCGCCCCGCCCCCGCCAGTCAATCACCGCCACCCACTGTCCTCCGCGCTGCTCGCTGAACACCACTTTCCCCTGGAAGATGCGCGCCGCTTCGTCCGGAGTCACGTCGCGGTGATAACCGAAGAAGCGCGACTCCAAGTTCTCCCATGCGGGCACGCGGTTGAGTAGGTTGAACGAGGGCTGGTATTTGGTGGAGAAGGCAAGCACCACGTCGTAGTTCCGCTCGCCCGCGGCCGCGCGATCGACATGCCGGCGGGAGAAATTCTCTACCGGAACCACTCGCAGGGGAGCGGATACGTAGCCCAGGTACGGCTTCGACAGTTCATCCGTCGCCGGCCAGGCGGTAAGCACGCGCGCGCCGGGATAGTGGACGCTCACGAAATCGGCAGCGCGTTGGTGCAGCAGGACAGAGTCCCGCCACGCCAGGTTGTCTTCGGGCGCGAAGGGCCAGGGCGGATGGACGAACCACGCCAGCACGAAGGCCAGGCACACCGCGCCCACCACCAGTCGCCAGCGCCGCAGTCTGCGGTGCAGTGTGGAGACACACAGGATCGCCACCAAGGGAAACGCAGGCAGCAGGTAGCGCGCCAGGGGCGCTCCGCCCAGCACCGAAAACAGGGCCACGTGCGCGGCAATCACCACCGCGAACACCCGCTGCACGGGGAAGGAGATGCGTCGCCGGGAAGACTCCCCCTGGCGCCGCGGGGTGCGCCGCATGGCCAGGGCTGCCGCCACCGTCAGCACGAACAGATTCATGTGTCCGACGGTCTGCCACAGGCGCCGCACCCCGGCCAGAAAAATGCGCACAGGATCGAGCGTGGCTTCCAGGTTGTAGCGCAAATATTCCGGGTTGCCGAGGACGTACCCGGTGCGCAGCCCGTGGTATCCGAACCACAGGCTCAGCGGCGCCGCCGCCAGCAGTACCCACAGGAAGCGCAGGTTGGATCCACCTTCCGTTTCGGAGAAGTGCGGCCACGAGGACCAGCCCCGCCATCGTGCGACCAACTCCCCGGCCACCAGCGCCAGGGGGGTGACGATGGCCGTCTCCTTGGCCAGCGCGGCCAGCGCGAACAGGGCCGTCGCCCCGGTCGCTCGGCCGCGCAGAAAGAAGTTCAGCCCCCAGAGAGTGAAGGCCGCGGCGGCCACGTCCAGGTGCGCCATCGCGCTCTGCATGAAGAACACGGGATAGAGCGCGACGCACGCCGTCGCCGCCACGGCGACGTCTCGCTTCCAACAGACTTGAAGGGCGAGCCGGTAGATGCCCAGCAGCGCGAACGCCGCCACTAGCAGCATGGCCGTGCGGGTGACGGCAGGCGAGTATCCGCCCAGCTTCCAGGCCAGCGCCAGCCACGCCATCACCAGGGGAGGGTGGGCGTTGGAAAGCGTGGATTGTGGAATAGGATCGCCGGTTAGCAGCAGATCGCGGGCTGCGGGGACGAAGTATCCAGCCTCATCCCAGAAGTAAGGCAGCCGCAACAGCGGCGCATGCAGTAGGAAAATGAAGGTGAAGATGAGCGCGAGCGCCAGCGCAGTTTTTGGGGGCTCCTGCGGACCAACGATTGCAGACGCCGGCATCACGCCTAGATGCTATCAGGGCGCTACCGGGTTTCTCGTTCTTGGTTTCTGGTTTCTCGTCGACCGATTCCATTCTTCCAGAAACCAGAAACCAGAAACCTGAAACTAATTCACCTGTCCTTGCCCGCCGGCCATGCGGGGATCGAGCTTGACCTCGCCGAAGGCGCGTTCATAGTTGTTTACGTTCTGCTGCAGGATGGTGAGCAGCGCCTTGGCCTGTTGCGGGCTCAAGTAAATGCCCTGGAAGTTCAGGACTTCCACGTGGGTTTCGGTTTGCTGCTGCAAGGTGCCGAAAACCAGGAAGAAGTCCCAAACGCTCACGCGCACCTGCACGCTGTTGGCGTAGCCTTCGCGGTAATCGGGAGCAGCAGTCAGCTTGATGTTCGGCGGCGCAGGACTCGACATGAGGGGCCTCGGGGTACTAGCTCTTAGCTTTTGGCTCTTAGCTTTTGGCTTGGCCCCT
>CAZXVY010000135.1:0-7267 GCA_964644115.1 uncultured Terriglobales bacterium | reverse complement strand
GGCGGTTTCTGTTGCGATCCCATGCCCCAGGAGCCCGCACTCAAAGCCGTCGCTGAGCCGCCGGAGAAGCCACACCGGGCGCGGGTCGTAGACCTGCGCTCGGACACGGTCACCCGGCCCACGCCGGCGATGCGGCGCGCCATGGCGGACGCCGAGGTGGGCGACGACGTCTACGGCGAAGATCCCACCATCAACCGGTTGGAGCAGCGCGCGGCGGAAATCTTCGCCCGCGAGGCCGCCATTTTTGTGCCTTCGGGCACCATGGGCAACCAGATTGCCATTAAGGCGCACACCCGGCCGGGGCAGGAAGTGATCTGCGAGGAGCGCGCTCACATCCTGGACTGGGAGATGGCCATGATGGCGCAATTTTCCGGATGCCTGGCGCGGCCGGTGCACGGCGAGGACGGCATCCTGCGCTGGGAGGAAGTGAAGAAGAAGATCGCGCCGCGCATTTATTACCGCGCCCCCACCGGGCTGATCGCGCTGGAGAACACGCACAACATGGCGGGCGGGACGGTGTATCCGCAGGAAGTGTCCGACGAGATCTGCGACCGCGCGCATGAGATGGGACTCCCGGTCCACCTCGACGGGGCGCGCATCTTCAACGCGGCGGTGGCGCTGGGAAAGGCGGTGGCCGAGATCACGCACAAATTCGATTCCGTGATGTTCTGCCTGTCGAAAGGGCTGGGCGCGCCCGTAGGGTCGCTGCTGGTGGGCAGCCGCGCGCTGATCGACGCGGCGCGCAGCCATCGCAAGTCGCTGGGCGGTGGCATGCGCCAGGCGGGAATTCTAGCCGCGGCCGGGCTGATCGCCCTGGAAGACGGTCCCAAGCACCTGGCCGAGGACCACGCCGACGCGCGCTATCTGGCCAAAGGTCTGGCGCAGATTCGCGGCATCCGACTGGATCCTGCGAAGGTCGTGACCAACATCCTGATTTTCGACATCAGCGGCAGCGGCATGAACTCGGCGGAGATGTCGGAGCGGCTGGCGCGCGCCAACGTGCTGGCCAACGGCGTCGGTCCCTCCGCCATGCGCCTGGTGACGCACCGCGACGTGGACCGCGAAGGTTGTGCGCGGGCGCTGGAGGCCGTGGCCGAGGCCTGCCGAAGAATCTGATCCTGAATCGAGAGGAACCAACCCAAGCGAATGGCATTCACGCTCGAGTACTCAACCGCTGCCAAGTGCAAGCCGGAACACATCTGGAAGTTTTTCAGCGAAATGGAACAGTGGGCGTGGTGGAACCGCGTGGTGGGCAACTGCCGCTGGCTCGACGGACAGCCATGGCAAAAGGGCAGCCGCTTTCACATGGAACTGCTGAAGCCGCGGAACATGACGTTCCAGCCCGTCATCCTGGAGTGCACACCACCGCACAAGGTCGGCTGGGTGGGGCGCAAACCGGGCTTTGTCGGCGAGCACTGGTTCAGCTTCGAGGAACAGCCCGACGGGACCACGCTCATGAAGCAATGGGAGAACCTCAGCGGCTTCCTCACCATGTTTTTCGGGGACGGCATCAGGAAGCAAACCGTGGCAGCGTACGCAGCGTGGTTCGAGGCGCTGAAGTTTGAGGCGGAGCGCGTGGCGCGCGAGGAGAAGGCAAGGACGTAGGGCGCGGCAGGGTAGACTAGAACAGGCAAGGAGTCCTGATGAACATTGAAATCAAGCGCTGTTTCACCTGACTGGCCCTTCTGCTCGAGGCCGGGCGCCTCAAGCGCGAAATCCGCCGGGAACTCAACGTGAAGCCGAAGATGAGCTTCGGCAGCGTCGGGGTTTTGGATGTGATTGTGGACGGCAAGACGGTTTTCTCCAAGCAGTCGGCAGGGCGCAACTTGCAGCCGGGCGAGATTGTGAAGTTGATCCAGTCGCAGGCGTAGAGACGCAGCTTGCTGCGTCTCAAGACGCGGCCGAGACGCCCGCGCTACGCGCTCCCGCCCGGCCGAGGACGGCCGGGCCCACACAGTAAGGAGTGACTTTGGACTTTCGACTGAGCGACGAACAGCAGCAGTTGCGCAAGAGCGTGCGCGAGTTTGCCGAACGCGAGATCGCGCCCCACGTCCGCAAGTGGGACGACGCCTGCGAGTACCCGCTGGCCACCATCAAGGAGCTGGGAAAGCTGGGCCTGATGGGCGTGATCTTCCCCCAGGAATTCGGCGGCGCCGGGCTGGGTTACGTGGACTACGTGCTGGCCATCGAAGAACTCTCTCGCGTGGACGGCTCGGTGGGCATCACCGTGGCGGCCCACACTTCACTCTGCACCAACCATATCTGGCTGGCGGGCACGGAGGAGCAGAAGCGCAAATACGTCCCCAAACTGGCGACCGGAGAATTCATCGGCGCCTGGGGCCTCACTGAACCGGGTTCGGGTTCGGATGCGGGCAGCGCCCGCATGACCGCCGTCCGCAAGAAAGACTGTTGGGTGCTCAACGGCTCGAAAACCTTCATTACCAACGGCCACTACGCCGACGTTGCCGTGGTGATCGCTGTGACCGACAAAACGGCACACACCCACGGCCTGTCGGCGTTTCTTGTCGAGAAGGGAACCAAGGGATTTCGCGCGGGCAAGAAGGAAGACAAGCTGGGGCTGCGGGCCAGCGACACCTCCGAGCTGATCTTCGAGGACTGCTGCATTCCCGTGGGCAACCTGCTGGGCAAAGAGGGCGACGGTTTCATAGACGCCATGCGGGTGCTCGACGGCGGGCGTATTTCCATCGCGGCGCTCAGCCTGGGCATGGCGCAGGGCGCGTACGAAGCCGCGCTCAGGTATTCCAAGCAGCGCAAGCAGTTCGGAAAACTGATCGGAGAGTTCCAGGCCATCCAGTGGAAGCTGGCCGACATGGCCACGGAGATTGACGCCGCCCGCCTGCTCACGCTGCGTTCCGCATCCATGAAAGACGCGGGGGAAAAAACCACGCAGGAGTCGTCCATGGCCAAGCTCTACGCCAGCGAAGTGGCGGTGCGCTGCGCCAACGAGTGCGTCCAGATCCACGGCGGCTACGGCTTCATCAAGGACTATCCCGCGGAAAAGTATTACCGCGACGTGAAGCTGTGCACCATCGGCGAAGGCACCAGTGAGATCCAGCGGCTGGTGATTGCCCGGCAATTGCTGAAGGACTGACGAATTTGCGATCTGTGATCTGCGATTTGCGAAGTGGATGACGCACTCTCCCGCACCCTGGCTTACGAACCACGTTTCACCAGTCAGATAGGGACGCAATTACTCCTTTCAAGGAAGGAATCACCGTGAAATCGTTTCTTGTCTTCCGAATGAAGGCCGTACTGCTCGCGGCGTCGCTCGCGCTGCCGGCCCTGGCCCAGGCCGCCCCGACCCCCGCCGCTGCCCCCAAGCTTCAAGCCTGGGTGGAGAAAAGCAACCAGAACACGAAGATCGTCAATGAAGTCGGAGCCCGCTTCGGGCCTGAGGGCGCCGGTCAATTGGGCCTCGAAGGATTGGACGAGCAAATTGCCGACCTCAAGCCCAATGTGGTGGAGCGCAGTCGCGCCGCCGCCCGCGAAGTGCTGGCCGAGCTGAAGAAGCGGCACGCCGGGGAGACCGATCCGCTGGTGCAGCAGGACCTGGAAATCCTGATCCAAGCTACCGAGGACAGCATCCGCAACTCGGACATCAACGAGAAGTACTACGTGCCTTGCAACAACGTGACCCGCCTGGTGTTCGGGGGCATGCGCGCGCTGCTGGACGACCAGATCGCTCCCTCGCGCCGCGCGGCGGCGGTAGTGCGTTTGCGGAAGTATGCCGGCCTCGAGCCCAGCTACGAGCCCATCACCAAGCTGGCCATGGACCGCACCCGCGAAGGCAGGAAGCCCGGACTGCTCGGACCTCCCAAGGAACAGGTGGAACAGGACCTGAGCCGGAACGCATTTTTCGTCAGCGGCATCCAGAAGCTGCTGGAGAAATATCAGATCCAGGGCTGGCAGGAGCCGTTCGCCAAGCTGAAGGAACAACTCGACGAGTACGAAAAGTTCGTGCGCGCGGAAGTGCTGCCCATCGCTCGCACCGACTTCCGCCTGCCACCCGAAGACTACGCCTTCAACCTGCACCAGTATGGTGTGGACATCCCCGCGGGCGAACTGGCCAAGACGGCGCACGCGGCCTTCGATCAGCTCCAGAAGGAAATGCAGGCCATCGCGGCGCAGGTGGCGAAAGAGCGCGGGTTCTCCAGCACCGACTATCGCGAGGTGATCCGCGAGTTGAAGAAGAAGCAACTGATCGGCGAAGCCATCCTGCCGCATTACAAGGAACGACTGGCGGAGATCGAAAAGATCATCCAGCGCCAGCGCCTGGTGACGCTGCCGGCGCGCCCGGCGCGCATTCGCATTGCCAGCGAAGCGGAATCCGCGGCCTCGCCCGCGCCCAACATGCGGCCGCCCCGCCTCATCGGCAATACCGGCGAGCAGGGCGAGTTCATCCTGCCACTGAATTTTCCCGGCAAGGAAGGCGAGATCAAGCGCTACGACGACTTCACCTACGAAGCCGTCTCCTGGACCCTGACCGCGCACGAAGCGCGCCCCGGCCACGAATTACAGTTTGCGGCGATGGTCGAAGCCGGCGTCTCCCAGGCGCGCGCCATCTATGCCTTCAACAGCACCAACGTCGAGGGATGGGGCCTTTACGCGGAGTCCATCCTGCTGCCCTACATGCCCAGGGAAGGACAGTTGGTGTCGCTGCAGGCGCGGCTGATGCGCGCCGCGCGCGCTTACCTTGACCCTGAGTTGCAGGCAGGCAAGGTGACGCCGGAGCAGGCGCTGGCCGTGCTGAAGAACGAGGTGGTGCTCTCCGACGCCATGGCGACGCAGGAAGTCGAGCGCTACACGTTCCGCGCGCCCGGCCAGGCTACGTCCTACTTCTACGGTTACACCCGGCTGCAAGGCCTGCGCAAGGAAGTCGAGGCTAGGCTGGGCAAGAAGTTCGACCAGCAGAAGTTCCACGACTTCATTCTCAACCAGGGTCTGCTGCCGCCGGACCTGCTGCGCAAAGCCGTACTCGCGGAGTTCGTGGGGACTAAGGAGAAGGCGGGCCGGTAGAGAGCGTCAAGGGCGCGACCGGAAGGTGGCGCCCTTCTTGTTTCTTGAGCCCAGCGAACCGTGCGGTAAACTACCGTTGGCGCAACCGTGGCAAACCACATTGCATCCTGGGTGACGCGCATTCATGCCGGCGATCCGCGGGCGCTGGCGCGGGCCATTTCCGCCATTGAAGACCGCTCGCCCGACGCCCGCGCGCTGCTCAAGGCGCTGTTTCCTTCGAGTGGGCGCGCCCGCGTGATCGGGCTGACGGGAGCGCCCGGCTCAGGGAAGAGCACGCTGGTGGACCAGCTTGCGCGGCACTACCGGCGCGAGAAGAAGACCCTGGGCATCATCGCCGTCGATCCCACCAGCCCTTACACCGGCGGCGCCATCCTGGGTGACCGCATCCGCATGCAGGCGCACCACGCCGACTCGGGCATTTACATCCGCAGCATGGCTACGCGCGGTTTTTTGGGAGGCCTGGCGCGGGCCACCGCCGACGTAGCCACGGTGCTCGACGCCAGCGGCAAAGACGTGGTCCTGATCGAGACCGTCGGGGTGGGCCAGGACGAAGTGGACATCGTGCGCTTGGCCGACGTCACTGTGGTCATCCTGGTGCCGGGCATGGGCGACGACGTGCAGAGCATCAAGGCGGGCATCATGGAGATCGCCGACGTGTTCGTCATCAACAAGAGCGACCGCGAGGGCGCGGAGCGCGTGGAGCGCGAAATCCGCGCCATGCAGACGCTGGCCCCGCGCTCCGACCAATGGACTCCGCCGGTGGTGAAGACCGTGGCCACCGAGGGCACAGGCGTCGCCGAACTGGCCGCGGCGATTGCTTCGTTCGAGGAATTTCTTGCTCAGGGCGACCGGCTGCAGCAGAGGAAGACGAGCAACTGGCGCGAGCGGCTGGTGGAGATGCTGCGCGAGTCGCTGCTGGAGCGGGTGCTGCGCCACGATCTGAGCGATGGACAGATGGCCCGCTACGCCGCCGAAGTCGCCGAACACAAACGCGATCCGTACACGCTGGTGGAAGAGATTGTTGCTGGCTTCAAGCGCAGACCGTGAGTTGTCCACCTAACGCCGCCAAGCTTGCCCAGCTTACACTGCTGGCCTCCGTGGTTTTTCTGGTTGGGTGCGAACTTCCTATGAACCGTGAGGAGGTTGTTGGGAAGTACGTCTGCCACTTTCCTGAAGGTGTAGCGGAATTGGAACTCAAGTGGGACGGAACCTTTAGGCAGAGCTTCCGAGAGCCAGACGGACGACTTGTGTTGAGTAATTCGGGTAACTGGGCGTTCAGAACTTCCCCCATCTTTGGATCAGAAGTTAACCTGACGAATTATGTGGTTGTGCACGACCCGGTTGGAGACTTCGACAAGACCCATAGCGGTGCCGTCAAGAAGTACTCCTATCCGGTTGGAAGATGGTTTGGGGCCGTGTATCTTAGCCCCCACCCTGACGCGGCTCGGCGTTTCGACAAGGACCGGTGAACATGCAAACGTTGACTCCCACCCAGCAGCGGGGTACGCTAAAGCCAATGGAAGTTGACCCATCGCGGGCACGCCTGCCCGGAGCCGCAAAAGCCTTCCCGCCATCCCTGCGCAGCCGCCGAATCGGCCGCAGCTTGTTTTCCCGGAGGGCCACGCCCTTAGCGAAATGAAGAAGAACGTCGAGATCGCTCCCAACATCGAGATCCTGTTCGGCACGCGCGACGAAAATCTGCGCCTCATCGAAAACGGACTGGGTGTATCGCTCGACCTGCGCTCGGACACCATAGAGATCCGGGGTGGGGCGCCGCAGGTGGCGCGCGCCGAGCACATCCTCGCCGACTTTAAGGACCTGCAGCGCGCCGGGCACGCCTTCAACAACGGCGACCTGGGCTCGATGTTGCGCGTGGTGACCGCCGACCCGACGGTGTCGCTGCGCAGCCTGGTGGAGTCCGGACGCCAGCGCTCGCCGGGAAAACGCGCGGTCCAGCCCAAGAGCATCAATCAGCAGCGTTACCTTGAGGCCATCGAGCAGCACGACATGGTGTTTGCCGTCGGGCCGGCGGGCACGGGCAAGACGTATTTGGCGGTGGCCATGGCGGTGGCCGCGCTGGCTTCCAAGAGCGTCAGCCGCATCATCCTGGCGCGGCCCGCGGTGGAGGCCGGCGAGCGCCTGGGCTTCCTGCCGGGCACGCTGCAGGAAAAAATCGATCCCTACCTGCGCCCGCTGTACGACGCGCTCTACGACCTGCTCGACAACGACA
>CAZXVY010000134.1:0-7273 GCA_964644115.1 uncultured Terriglobales bacterium | reverse complement strand
ATTCCGAAAGTGGGCGAGCTATCCCGCAAAGAGCGCGACGACATCAAGCCGCTGCTCGCCGACCGCAAGGAAGCCAAGGTCTTCGAGGACGCCAAGCGCCTGGAGAAGTCGTTTCCGGCGGCCATGGCCAAGGTCCGCGAGAAGACGCAAGCCGCCGACGGTGACCTGCTGGTGCTGGTGGCGGGCGACGCGCGTCCCGATGCGCACAAATCGGAGGGCGGCATCAAGCCGGAGGTGAAGCAGCACGACCACGCCGTCTCCACCGCTGCCGGCGCCTTGCGCGCGGCGCTAGCCCAGAAGTACGCCGAGCGCCACGGCGCCTACGTCGGCGACCGCAAAGACCCGGCGTCGTACCGATTCCTCTGGGTCACCGACTTTCCCATGTTCGAGTACGACCCGCGCATGCAGACCTGGGCGGCGGCCCACCATCCCTTTACTTCGCCGTATGAGCAGGATCTGGGCAAGCTGGAATCCGGCAATCCTTCCGACTTGGGCGCGATACGCGCGCTGGCCTACGACGTGGTGCTGAACGGAACGGAGATGGGCTCGGGCTCGGTGCGTATCCACCGCCAGGACGTGCAGAAAAAAGTGTTTCGCGCCCTGGGCATGACCGACGACGAGGCCCGCGCCCGCTTCGGCTTCTTCCTCGAAGCGCTGGAGTACGGCACCCCGCCGCACGGCGGCATCGCACTCGGCCTCGACCGCCTGGTGATGCTCCTGGCGGGTGCCGACAGCCTGCGTGAAGTGATCCCATTCCCCAAAACCGCTAAGGCCGTGGACCTGATGGTGGCCGCGCCTACGCCCGTCAGCGAAGCTCAGCTCAAGGAGCTGGGGATTGCGGTGAGCAAGAAGGATTGAGCCGCGGATTCGCGCCGATAGCGCGGATTTGCAGGCCTTTGGTTCTCAGTTCTTCCAGCGGTCCCAGTCGCGGAGCGACGCCAGTTCGATAGCCCGGCACGTGAGTGCCGGGTGAGGAAGGGAAGAGCGCGCGAGTCCCGAAGGGACGACACTCAGTCAAAGATGTATTTCGGGTCGTACTCCACGCCGTACCGTTTCACGAACCCCAGGAACTCCGCCTTGAAATCGCGCTTCTGGTGATGTTTCTTTTGATTGCGGATGTATTCCACGGTTGCGTCCATCGCCGAGGCGCTCACGCTGAAGCCGTGCCCTGATACAGTGCCCTGATCCGCGTTCCTCCGCGAAAATCCGCGGCAAGCATTTCCTCATGCTCTCCGGTAACATTGAGCGCGCCCCATGGCCCGCATCCACATTCTCCCCGAGCACGTAGCCAACAAGATTGCCGCCGGCGAAGTAGTCGAGCGGCCGGCGTCGGTGGTGAAGGAGTTGCTGGAGAACGCGCTCGACGCCGGGGCCAGCCGCATTCGGGTGCAGGTGGAGGCGGGCGGCAAGAAGCTGATTCAAGTCACCGACGACGGCTGCGGCATGGTGCGCGACGACGCTATGCTGGCCTTCGAGCGCCACGCCACTTCCAAGATCAAGGACGCCGAGGACCTGCTGGCGGTGGCCACGCTGGGTTTTCGCGGCGAGGCGTTGCCTTCCATCGCGTCGGTCGCCCGCCTTCGCTTGGAAACCCGCGCCGCCGATGAAGACGCGGGCACGGTCATCGAGATCAATGGCGGCAAGCTGCTCAAGGTGGAAGAAGCCGGGCTGCCGGCGGGAACGTCAGTCACGGTGCGCGACATCTTTTTCAACACGCCCGCGCGGCGGAAGTTCTTGAAGGCGGAGTCCACCGAGCTCTCGCACATCGCCTCGCTGGTGACGCACTACGCGCTGGCCCATCCCGAGAAGCACTTCGAGCTGCACTCCACCACGAACGCCCTGCTGGTGGCGCCGCCGGTTGCGACCCACGCCGACCGCATCTACCAGATTTTCGGCAAGGACGTGCTGGAGCAACTTCTTCCCGTGGCAGCGACGGCGCCGCTGGAGCGCGCGGGGCTGCCGGAGCCTCCGCCGTGGCGTCGCGAAGCCGACTACCAGCGCCCGGAACCGGGCGAGGCGCGGCTGCGCGGCTTTGTCTCGCGGCCGGAAGTGCAGAAGCTCAACCGCAACTCCATTTTTGTGTTCGTGAACGCGCGGCTCATCCGCGACCGCGTGCTGCAGCACGCGCTCACCGAGGCGTATCGCAACATTCTTCCATCCACGGTTTTTCCCGTGGTGCTGCTGTTCCTGGAGCTGCCCACGGGTGAGGTGGACGTGAACGTCCACCCCTCGAAGACAGAAGTGCGCTTCCGGCAGCAGCAATTTCTGCACGACTTCGTGCGCGACACGGTGCGATCGGCGCTGGTGGCCGCGCGTCCCGTGCCGCACTTCACCACAGAGATCACCGCGCAACCCTCGGCGTCGGTGGCACTCTCCCCCGGCGCGCGGCCCATGGTTGCCAACGAAGCGGCTTTCGTCAGCCATGACTTTCGCTTGGCGGCGCCGCCGCAGAACCAGAGCTTCCGCTTCGAGCCGGGCGTTTCCGTGGACGCCAACGCCGCCGTGCCTGCTGCGATGTTGCCGCTGCCCGGCGTTCCTTCCCGCAACGGATGCGCGGGCGCGATCGCCGTCGGGCCCGACGCCCGCGAAGTCCCGCCCATTTCCTCGCTGCGTCCGCTGGGGCAGGTGCGCGATTCGTTCATCGTCGCGGTAGCCGGCGACGGGTTGTGGATCATTGATCAGCACGTGGCCCACGAGCGCGTGCTGTTCGAGCGGATCCTGAAGCAGCGCGCCGCCAGCGGCGTCGAAGGACAGCGCCTGCTGATGCCGCTGGTGGTGGAACTCACTCCGGCGCAGGAGGCAGTGTTCAGCGAGCTGGCCGACGAGTTGCGGCGCAACGGATTCGAAGTGGAGCCCTTCGGCGCGCGCACGATTGCTGTAAAGACGGCACCTGCGGGTGTAGACGCGTCCGACGTCGAGCGCCTGTTGCACGAAGTTCTCGACCAGTGCCAGCGGGAAGAGCAGGCCACGAACCTGGAAGCGGTGCGCACGCGCATTGCCGCTTCCATCGCCTGCCACGCCGCCATCAAAGTGAACATGCCGCTGGACGGCAACAAGATGGAGTGGCTGGTGCGCGAACTGGCCCGCACCGAGTGTCCCATGACCTGCCCGCACGGACGCCCCGTGCTTCTGCGGTATTCTTTCGAGGAGATCCAGCGGGCGTTCAAGCGCATTTGATTTTCATTCCGAGCCCGCCGCGGCGGGCGAGGAATCCCTATGGACGCAAAAAATGAGGCTCGGGTCCAGGCTGGCTCGGATGTACAACCGGGTCGAGGGGTTCCTCGCCTTCGGCTCGGAACGTAAGAACCAACGTAAGAACCTATGACTGAACAGGAACTCCAACAGGCGCGCCGCCGCAAATGGCGGCTGGAGGGCCCGCCGCTCAGCTCTGCGGAGGAGGCCCAGGAGTTCCTGGAGTCGGTGGGGCTTTGCCTGATGCACGCGCAGAAGGACGCGCCCCCGCTGCCCGTGTTTGCGGGCGCGGCCCCGGGCGGGGACGTGAACTCGCCGACTCCCGCCGTTTTCGCCATCCAACTGCTGCGCCGGCGGCAGGCCTTCGAGGCGCGAATTTTTGGGGACAACGTCTTGCTGCTGGCGGCGTCGGTGTTTCCTTACTTTTATGCGCTCACCGGCGATCACAATCCGCAACTGGAAACCGGGGTAGCGGCGCGCGCCGGCAAGCTGTCGCGCCTGGCAGCCGACACTTACGCCTCCATCCGCAAGCAGGGCGCCGCCACCAAGGCCGCTCTGCGCGCCGATCTGGGCGGCGAGCCCTCCGCGACGGCCCTGGACCGGGCCTTGGCGGAGCTGTGGTCGCGGCTGCTGATCACCCGCGTGGATTACACTCCCACCCAGGGCGCTTCCTGGGACGCGCTCTACCGCTGGGCGCCCGAGGTGGTGAAGCAGGGCATCGGCTTGTCGGTAGCCGAGTCGCTTTCCGGACTGGTTTCCCGCTATTTGGACGCGGTGATTGCGGCCCAGCCGGGAGAAGTGGAATCCTTTTTTTCCCTCTTCGTCCCGCGTTCGCGGGTGAAGGAAACGGTGAACGCTTTGCTGGCGGCGCGCGAAGTCAGCTTCTGCACGGTGGGCCGGCGGACGTTGCTCCAGCTGACGCCGCAGCCCATGGAAGCAGCCCATCCCCGGGCCCATGCCCGGGCCGATGCGAAGATGCGGCGCGCAACCGGGGCCTGGAAGAAAGCGGCCCCATGAGCCCGTCCTCAAAGCAAAAGCTGGTGATCGCCATTGACGGGCCTGCGGGCGCGGGCAAGAGCACCGTGGCCTCGCGTTTGGCGCGCAAGCTGGGTTACGTGAACATCGAGACCGGGGGCATGTACCGGGCACTGGCGCTGAAGGCCATTGAGTGCGACGTCTCTTTCGACGACGCCCAAGCCCTGGTGGAGCTGGCGCACAACTCCCGCATTGAGCTCGAGCCCACGCTGGACGGCAACCGCGTCCAACTCGACGGAACCAACGTTTCCGACCGCATCCGCGAAGAGGACGTCACGCAGGCGTCCAGCCGCGTTTCCATGCATCCTGCGGTGCGCGCCTGGATGGTGGCCCGCCAGCGGGAACTGGGCGCCGGCGGAGGCGTGGTGATGGAGGGTCGCGACATCGGCACTCAGGTCTTTCCCGATGCCGACGTGAAAATCTTCCTCGACGCCGCTCCAGAAGTCCGTGGAGGCCGGCGGCTTCGCCAGGAGGCCGCGGGCCGCTTGCGGCCGCAGGAACAGATCGCCAAAGAGCTTGAGCAGCGTGATCAACGCGATCGCAGCCGGGCGGCTTCTCCTCTGGTCCCGGCCGCCGACGCGGTGCGCATTGATTCCACTACGCTCTCGATTGATGAAGTGGTAGAGACGGTTGAGCGCCTGGTGGCGAAGAAGCTGGGCCGGCCGTAAAACCCCTTGCCGGACTGCGCCCTCGCCTCAGTTCCGCGAATTGCCTGTACCGAATTGGAAAAGCAGGGATGGGACAGGAACCACGTCCCCAGCCGGCGGCGTCGGCGCTTCGTAACCCGCGCCCGTTACTTCAGTCATTTCCAAGGAAATAAAGGGGTTGGCGTCGGGAGGCGCTTTGTTATACTACCCTGCGCTCTATCCCCTTGCACGGGTGTCAGGTGAGGCGTTCGCGGATTCGAGGTTGCCGTTCGGGGTGCCTCCGCGAATGATGGGTATCCGCCTGCCCTGCAATTGTGCGTTTTGTACGCTAAGATTCCCAGTAGCGAGGACCGTGCGTGCTGCTTTTAGAAGATCTGATTCTGGTCACCATCTGGTTGCTGGTCACAGTGATCGCCATCAACGTGGTGTTCCTGGCCTTCGTCTTCTATCGCCGCTGGTGGCGGGCACGCTTCTACCGCGCCAAGGACGAGGCCCGGGAACGCTACCGCAAGGCGATTGCTGAATTTGTGGCCGCCGACGTGGACGTGCCCACAGCATCCTCGAAACTGGCCGAGGCCAAATCCCCCCCGGAGCGGGACGCCGTCCGGGAACTGCTGCTGGACGCCATCTCGCCCCAGAGCGCGGACCGAATCACCGAGCTGCTGGTGGCCCTGAAGTACGTGGAGCACTGGTCGAACACCGCCTTTGGACGCAAGCGGACGCCGGAGCTGCTGCGCCGCTCGCAGGCGCGCGAGCAGACGGCCATCTCCACCGCGGTGGAGCAGAGCTGGCTCAACCCCTTTCGCCAGATGCGGGTGTTCTCCGTGCCCCGCGCCCTGGCCGTGGATAATCTGGGCAACTTGGCCTCGGAATGCGCGCAGGTGTTCACCGCCGAGGCTCTGCACGATCCCTCCACGGAAGTCCGGCGGGTGGCGGTGGCGGCCATGGGCCGCAGCCGCAATCCCGCCGCCATTCCGCTGCTGCTGGAAGAGTTGCGCAAGGCGATCGACGAAGGCAACGACGTCTCCCTGCGCACCACCAAGTCGGCCTTGGTCTGCTATCAGCTTTCCGACCTGCAGTATTTCGTGCCTTTTGTCACCCACCCCAACCAGCGCCTGCGCTTTTTTGTGGTGGATACGTTGCGCGAGATCTGCAACCGCGCCGGGCGCAAGGGTTCGCGCACCGGCTCGGGAATCTCCTCGCGGGTGGGAAGCGGCATCAGCTCGGGCATCGGATCGGGAGTCTCGCCGCGGCCGGGCTCGGGCATCGGCTCCGGCAGCGGCTCCGGTGCCACCACCACCGGCCTGCTCACGCGCCGCGGCTTTCCTCCCGAATTGTGCGAGGTGCTGCTGCAGCATTCGGTGCGCGACAGCTTTGCCGACGTGCGCGCCCGCGCCGCCGCCCTGGTGGCCCATTTTCGCGACGCCCAGGCGGTGGAGGCCTTGCGCATTCTGTTGGGTGACGAGAGCGAATTCGTCCGCCTGCATGCGGTGCGCATGTGCGCCGACCGCTACTATGGCGACCTGATACCCGAGATCCTGAAATGTCTCGCCGACACCCGCTGGCGGGTGCGCGAGGCCGCGGTGAAGACCCTGGGCGCGTTCGGAGTGTCCGGCCTGAGCGAACTCTACAAGTATTTCGTTTCCACCGGCGAGCGCTACGAGAGCGAGCAGATTGCGGAGGAGATCCAGCGCACCGGGCTGGTGGACAGCCTGCTCACCTCGCTGGCTTCGGGCGGGGAGACCTCGCGGCTGGCCGAGGGGGTGTGCCGCAAGCTGACGGTGATGGGCAAGACCTCGCTGCTCACCAACGCGGTGGCGCAGCGCATTCCCACCGAGGCGCGGCTGCTGCTGATGGACGCGCTGATGGCAGCGCCCACGCCCCGCTACCTGGCCATCCTGGAAACTCTGGCGGAAACCGACGGCGGCCCGGTGGGCCAAAAGGCGCGCGATTTGCAGCGCCAGGTGATTGCCCGCAGCGGTACCATCCCTTCGACGCGAGGCGGCAGCACCCCCTCGACGCGAGGCGGCAGCATCCCTTCGGGCCGAGGCTGAGGACATGGGAAGCGAATTCTTATTGCAGTTCCTGGACTACTGCAACACCGTGATCCTCACCTATTTCATCCTCACCAACCTGGGATACACGGTGCTGATGGCGCTCTCCCTGTACACCGTGACCCAGCACTCCAAGTTTGCCCAGCACCGCGGCTACGCCGACATCGCCGACTCCCCGGTTACCCCGCCGGTAGCGCTGATTGTGCCCGCGCACAATGAGGAGGCGGCCATCGTGGATACCATCATGGCTCTCCTCGACCTGAACTATCCGGAGAAGGAAATCATCGTGGTGGACGACGGCTCCACCGACCACACCGTTAGCCTGCTGGTGGACAAGTTCCAACT
>CAZXVY010000133.1:881-7368 GCA_964644115.1 uncultured Terriglobales bacterium | reverse complement strand
TGCCCACGCCGATCCCAGTTCCGCCCCCGGAGCCTCCCAGCCCGGTGGTGCCGCTGCCGGCAGGCGACATGGCCAACGATCCGGCTTCTCCTCCCGGTACCCCCACCGTGTCTCCCGGGCGGGTGGAAATCACCAGGCCGCTGGCGTCGGCATTGCCGTTGGGCGCGCCGTTGGGATCGGTGCCCGTTCCCTGCGCGGCGGCGCGCACCCCATCCGGACGGCCGTCGGGGGAGCCGTTGTCGGCCTCGCCGGTGGTGCGCGTTCCTGAGGGAGAGCCATCCTCGAATCCGGGCGCGAGTTCGGCTACCACTTGTCCAGCGGAACCCAGAGCAAACCTGCGCACCTCGCGTCCCACGTTGGCTGCCGTGGGCTCGACCACGGTGGGTTCAGGCACGATCAGCCGCGGATCGGCCACCGAAGCCTTGGCAGGAGCGACGTCGGGCGGCGGGGGCACCACTGCCGGTCCTCCGGCGGCGGGCAGGGAAGCCAGCCTGCTGCGGCGCAGGTTCTGCGCCGCCGGCGCAATCACGTCGGGGCGCAGTTCCGGGGGCAGCACCAAGCGGCGGCCCAAGGATGACGCTTCCACCGGAGCCGGCGGCGGTGGCGCCGCCGCCACCGCCACCAGGTTGGCCACCGCCTGGTTGCTGCGCGGCAGGTTCAGGTTGGGTGCGTCCACCACCCGCTCCACCATGCGCGGTCCGCGGGCCACCCGGATGGTCTGCGTAGGATGGAAGGCTTCCCGTCCTCCGGAGCGCCCGGAGCGTCCCTCCTGCGCGCCACCCGCGTCTTCCATTTGCGGCAGGTCGGCGGACCGCTGCAACTGCACGGAATGCGAACCTTGAGGCTCCGGCCTCGCTTCCTCCGTGAGCTTCTGCTGCGCTTGTTTCGGTTTTGTCTCGCGCCGCTTGCGCTCCAGCTCCTGCCTGCGACGGGCCATTTCTCGTGCCAGTTCCTGCTCGGAGATGGGGCGACCGGCGGAGGCACGCTGCGCCGGCGGTTCCACCGGAGGGTAGTAGGTCAGCGGGAAGCTGAACTCGGGCAGCACCAGCTTGCCCGGGGGAGGAAGCAGCCAAGGCACAAGCCGGGGCGCGGTGAGCAGGACGACGGCATGCAGCAGGAGCGAGAGCGCCACGCCGCGGCCGGTCAAAGAGGCAGGGTCACATTCCGACTCCAACGCCTGCTCAGAGCGCGAAAGCGCCGGTTTGAGGCGCTCGCGGAAGCCTCTCCACCCGTCCTCCCACAGCACCAGTAACTGCGGCGCATCCGGCCGGTCGCCGGCGGTGAGGGGATGAGGCAACTCCGGAGTGCGGCTGAGCGCAGGTCCCAGCGCGCTGGTGAATGCCCGCCATCGCGGTTCCCAATCCACCAGCAGCCTGGGCGTCCGCTGGCTCATGCTACCGCCTGCTGATCACGACTGCGGACCATCTCCAGCTGGTCGCCCAGCTTGGTGCCCGTGTTCCACACCGTGTGCGAGGGCAGCTCCAGTACGGTCATTGCGTCCATATTCATGGGCGTCATGCGCCACGGTTTGACATTTTCCTCGAGCTGCACCACTTCGTGTTTGTCGTTCAGGTACACCACGTCAATGGAGTAACGCATCATCAGGGTGTGCACGCCGTGGCAGGGGACGATCCACAGCCCGTGCCCTGCGGGGAAACTCTCTGCGGAAGAGCCCATCAGCCCGCACAGCCGGGACCAGTGGGTGTCGGCCACGCGCAGCTCGCGCGCCAGAAAAGCCTGGCGGGTCTTGTTGTAGGCGTAGCCCTTGCTGTTGCTGCTGTTCTCCGGCATGGCCGCTACGGAGCGCTCTTCCCTTTGCGGTTGTAGGCCATCAAGCCCAGGATGAAGATGGCCACCAGCACCAGGTATTCCATCTCGGCCCCCTATTGCCTCAGCGCCGGCATCAGGTTGCGGATCAACTGGATGGCGGCCGGTCCCAGGCTCACGAAGAACATCGAAGGAAAAATAAAAAACACCAGCACCGGGACCATCTTGATGGTGGTTTTGGCGGCCATTTCTTCCGCCCGCTGGCGGCGCTCGGTGCGCAGCGCGTCGGAGTGCACGCGCAAGGCGCTGGCGATGCTGGTACCGAAGCGGTCCGTCTGGATGAGCACGGCCACCAGGGCGCGCATGTCGTCCACGCCGGTGCGGGTGGCCAGGTTGCGCAGCGCTTCGGCGCGCGCCTTGCCGGCGCGCATCTCCAGGTTCACCAAGGTCAGTTCTTCCGAGATCGGAGGATGGACATGCTGCATTTCGTTGCCCACCCGCTGCAGCGCCTGGTCCAATCCCAGGCCGGCCTCCACGCAGATCACCGCCAGGTCGAGAGCGTCGGGAAGTCCCAGCTTGATCTTGAATTGCCGGGCCCGCACCTTGCGCTTCAGGATCATGCTGGGCAGCAAAAAGCCCAGGGCGGGAAGTCCCACGGCCAGCAGCAAGTCGCGCCGGAACATGTCGCCGGCCAGCACAAACAGGAGGGCGCCTCCCAGCATCAGCACCCGCAATCCGAAATAGATGGTCACGTGGCGCTGTTCGCGGAAGCCGGCCATCATCAGCAGGGCGCGCGTGCGCGAGGTTTCGCCAGCCGACGCAGGCAGCGCCCTGCTCAGCGGATCCATCGCCTGTTCCAGCTTGTCGGTGAACTGCGGTTTGGCATTCACTTCCGTCCGTCGCCCGCTCAGCGCCCGCAGCCGCGCTCCCAGCAGCGAAGCCGGAGCCAGCATGGCCGCCCCGAAGGCAAAGAAGCCCACGGCCACCCCGATGAAGACCACCAGTACGATGATCAGGTCCATTCGCCTTATACCTGGATGTGGATAATGCGTTTGATCAGGAAAAACCCGATCGTTTGCATGACGACGCCGGCCGCGATCAGCCCGTGCCCGATGGGATCGGTCCACAGCGGCCGGATAAAGTTCAGGTCCATGAACGCGAACATGGCCACCACCCCCGGCGGCAGAGACATCAGGATGAGCATGGTGAGCCGGCCCTGGGCGGTGTACACCCGCACCTGGCGGAGGATCTTGAAGCGCTCGCGGATTACGTACGAGAGTTTGTCCAGGATTTCCGCCAGGTTGCCGCCGGTTTCCCGCTGCAGCATCACCGAGGTGACAAAGAACTTCATGTCAATCAGCGGCACCCGCTCCGCCATGTTGAGCAGCGCGTCGCGCACCGGCAGGCCGAACTTCTGTTCCTCGAACATCTTGCGGAACTCCCCCCCCACCGGCTCGCCCAGCTCGTTGCCGATGAGTTCGATGGCGGTGGTAAAGGCGTGGCCGGCGCGCGTGGCCCGGGCCAGCAGCTCGATGGCCTCCGGGAACGTCTCCTCGAAGCGGGCAAAGCGTTTGCTGCGCTGGTAGGAGGCGTAGAAGTAGGGAAGCGTCGCGCCGATGGCGAGGAAGACCACCCCCAATTCGGCGCGGTTGGAAAGCTCCAGGCCCAGCACTCCCAGGAAGATACCCAGGGCCGCGGAGATGGCGAGGAAGTTGCCGGCGCGCACCTGCATGTCCGCCTGGTGCAGCAGGGTCTGCAGGCGCTGCACGCTCACTGAGCGCCGCAGCATCTTGTTCAGCGCCGGAATCTCGCTCAGCAGCTCGTCGCGCAGCAGCGCCAGCTCTTCGCTGGGTTTCCGTTCCTGGGCCCGGTCGAGCGAGGCCAGGCGGTCGCGCAGCATGCGGGCGCGGGCGGTGCGCTCGTCGAGTCCGGAGGCCAGGCTGAACACCAGCATGGCCACCAGCACAAACACTCCGATAACCACCAGCCAGATCATTGTGCGTGGCTCCCGTTGCCTTGCTGCGGAATGCGCTACACCACCACTTCCGTTTCAAACAGCGAGGGAGGCAGGCGGACTCCCGCCGCCGCCAATTTGTCGGTGAACTTGGGCCGGATACCGGTGGCCTTGAAGGCGCCCTTCACCTTGCCCTGCTCGGTCAGCCCCCTCCGCTCGAAGGTGAAAATCTCCTGCATGGTGACCACGTCGCCTTCCATGCCGGTGAGCTCGGAAATGCTGACGATCTTGCGGGTGCCGTCGGAGAGCCGCGATCCCTGCACGATGGCATGGATGGCGGAAGAGATCTGCTGCCGGACGGCCTTGTCGGGGATGTTGAGGTTGGCCATGGCCACCATGTTTTCCACCCGCGAGAGCGCGTCGCGTGCGGTGTTGGCGTGCACCGTGGTCATAGAACCCTCGTGGCCGGTATTCATGGCCTGCAGCATGTCGAAGGCCTCGTCGCCGCGCACCTCGCCCACGATGATGCGGTCAGGCCGCATACGCAGGCTGTTGATCACCAATTGCCGCTGCCGCACCGCGCCCTTGCCTTCGATGTTGGGCGGGCGGGTTTCCAGCCGCACCACGTGTTCCTGCTTGAGCTGCAGTTCGGCGGCGTCCTCGATGGTGATGATGCGCTCGGTCGGAGCGATGTAGCCCGACATCACGTTGAGCAGCGTGGTTTTCCCCGACCCGGTTCCGCCGGAAATCAGGATGTTGAGCTTGCCCTTCACCATGGCCTTGAGCAATTCCAGCATGGGTTCGGTGATGGACTTGTTGGCCACCAGGTCCTTGTCGGTCAGCGGGTCGCGCCCGAAGCGCCGGATGGAGAGCGAGGGACCGTCCACGGCCAGGGGCGGGATGATGGCGTTGACCCGCGAGCCGTCGGCCAGGCGGGCGTCCACCATGGGCGAGGACTCGTCAATGCGCCGTCCCACCCGGGACACGATACGGTCAATGATTTGCATCAGGTGGCCGTCGTCCTTGAACGAGAGGTTGGTCTTCTCCAGCTTGCCGGTGCGCTCGATGTAGACCTGGTTGTAACGGTTCACCAGGATGTCGGTGATGGACGGGTCCTTCAGCAGCGGCTCCAGCGGCCCCAGCCCGAAGATTTCGTCCAGGATTTCACGCGCCAGCCGCTCCCGCTCGGCGAAGCTGAGCGGCACCGCCTCGGTGCTCACCGAGTCGCGGATCACCGCCAGCACTTCCTCGCGCGCGGTGTCGCTGGGCGTACGCCCCAGTTTCTCCAGGTTCAGCCGGTCCAGGATCTTGCGGTGCAGCGCCGCTTTGACCTGCTGGTATTCGGTCTTCTCAAAAAAAGTCTGTAGCTCCAACATTCACGCTCCTTGCTACCGTGAACTTCTTTCTACCGGCCAAACAGCAGCGAACCGGACTTCTGCTTCTGCACCGTCGTCGCCACCTGGGTCAAGGCGCTGGCCAGCCCCACAAAGGCGCGCGCCACTTCCGAGTGGTTCTGCGAGGTCACCGGGTTGCCCCGATCGATGGCGGTGGAGATGGCGG
The DNA here is from genome assembly GCA_964644115.1 of uncultured Terriglobales bacterium. Classification (GTDB taxonomy): domain Bacteria; phylum Acidobacteriota; class Terriglobia; order Terriglobales; family Acidobacteriaceae; genus CAZXVY01. The sequence continues at coordinate 2,087 of CAZXVY010000133.1, read as the reverse complement.
CGTAGTTGTTGGGGATCTTCCACAACAGCTTGGTATGAGTGGCCGCCTCGGCATCCGCGTCGGTGAACCCCGCGATCTTGCGGTAGCGGTTCAGCACCAGGCGCAATTTTTCGCGGGCGGTGCCGTCGTTCAGGTAGTTCTGTACCTTGCCTGCGCTCCACAGGGAGGCCACGTCAGTGTGGGCCACCAGCAGCACCGTGTCGGAAAGGTCGGCGATCATGCGGGTCACCGAATCGAGCCGCGAGGACGCGTCCACCACCACGTGCCGGTAGTGTCCCACCAGCAGGTCAAACAGCCGCGCGAATTCCGCGTTGGAGACCTCGCTGGGGAGAGGTTCCGTAAGTCCTCCCAGCAGGTGCAGGCCGCGGTCATCGCGCGTCATGAAGCCTTCCAGCAGCGAGCCGTCCAGGCGGTGCAGGTTGCGCAATGCGTCAATCACGGAGAAGGTGGGCTTTAGGTTCAGGTGCAGGGCGGCGTGGCCCATCGGCGCCAGGTCCACCAGCGCCACTCCGCCGTAGAGGGTGTGCAGCGCCGCCGCGGTGTGCACGGCCACGGTGGTGGCCCCGCTGCCCCCTTTGGCGTTGATCACCGTAAACACCTTGCCCTTGACGCCGTCGGGCCGGGCCTTGCGTTGCGCCGAGGTCAGCCGCGCGAAGGCCTCCAGCAGGTGGTTGGTGCTTACCGGCCGCTCCAGGAACTCCCGCGCCCCGCCGCGCATGGCGCTGACGATCACCTGCGGCTGGGCCAGCTCGCCCACCGCGAAAATGACCGACTTGGGTACCTCGGCGTGCAGCAGCTCAATGGCCCGCAGCGCCGGCACCGGATCCCCGGGAGAGATGTCCACCAGCAACACGTCGGCCCGCGCTTCCGACACACGCCGCAGCGTGGGATCGGTGCTGCCTACCGGGTATCCGTTCAGGCTGTGCGTCGCCCGGGCGATGGACGTACCCTCCACCAGCATCTTCAGGATGGTACGCTGCTCTTCGTCCAGCGCCAGGATGACGACGTTCAATGCAGGCATCGGTTGTCCTGGTTCCTCGTTCTCCTCAGATTTACGGAGCGCCGGGCGTCTGCACCAGACGCACCGGCTTGCCCAGCGGCCCGGAACCGGTTGGCGGGGCGCCACCTCCACCCGGCCCTCCGCCACCTCCGCCGAGGCCCGCGCAGGGCGTAATGCCGATCAAGTTGGCAGCCACATCACCCTTC
>CAZXVY010000133.1:0-871 GCA_964644115.1 uncultured Terriglobales bacterium | reverse complement strand
GGGCCTCCGCCCCCACCGCCCAAGCCCGCGCAGGGGGTGGTGTTGATCAGACGGGCGTCCACGTTGCCGCCACCCTTGGAGCCCTCAATGAACAGGTCCACAAACCCGACGATCATGGCCGTCTGGCCGTTGGTGCCCGGGTTGATTACCTGGCAGCAGTTGTCCCACACTGGGGCCACTACCAACTGATTGCTGGAGTCATAGTAGGGTGGGCCGTTACCGGCATCGTACTGGCCGATGCCAATGAAGACGTCCGGGGTGGGTCCGGTGAGGTCGTCCACCCCTTGGTTGGTAGGACCGATCATGTTGCCGGTCTTCACCGGATACGATACTCCGCACGCAGGGATATCGGTGATGCCGCAGTCGTTGGCGCAGCTTCCCAGCATGCAGCGGTAGTCGGAACCACCCGCGCCGAAGTCCAGCGCATAGAACTGGCCGGGTACCAGCGCGTTGGCCGGGTTCCCCGGCTTGATCTGGTACTGCCCGCCCAGCACGGCGTTGTTGTTGTACCAGACCGACTTCTCGGTGGGTTGGGTGCAGTTGGCGGGTGCAACCCCTCCCCCCACGCGCTCAAAAATCTTTTGGCCCGCGTCGCACGCCGCTTGGGGCGTCAGCGCTGGGTTGGCGAGGATGGTGTTGGGAATAAACAGCGGTTTCAGGCAACGCGAGCCCGCACTCGACTCGGCCGCTTCCGCCGAGGCATGCACCACCACGTCCACCGACTTCACCTGGATGGCGCGCGCAAAAAACGTCCCGATGCCGGTGCCTCCGGTGAGCGGTACGGTCACCGTCACCAGGCGGTTGGGAATGTCCACGATCACGTCGGCGGCGCTGATGGTGACCACCTTGCCCAGCACGAAGTTGGCGCCGG
>CAZXVY010000132.1:390-7388 GCA_964644115.1 uncultured Terriglobales bacterium | reverse complement strand
GCCACCACCAACAAGCTCGACGAGGACAGCCTTCGCCGCGTCGTAGCCTCCGCGGAAGCGCTGGCGCGAGTGCAACATCCCGACCCCGACCTGCTCCCCATGGCGGAGAAGCAGGTTTCCGAAGGCGGACCGCCCATGCCGTCGCGAGCTTTTGCGGCCACCGCCGCAATCACGCCGGAAGACCGCGCCGCCGGCGTCGAAAAGATCGTGGAGGTCGCGAAGAAGGACGGTCTGACGGCAGCCGGCATTTTTTCCTCGGGGCAGTCAGCGGAGGCCATCCTGAACTCGCGCGGGCTGCTTGCCTGGCACGAGCAGACATCAGCGGAGATCTCGGTGACCATGCTGGGCGCGGACTCTTCCGGCTGGCAGAAGGCCAACTCTCCGGACGTCGCCAGCCTCGATCCCGTGGCCCTGGCTGAGACCGCGGCCCGCAAGGCGCGCGAGTCGGCGGCGCCGCGCGAGCTTGCGCCCGGAAAGTACACCGTGGTGCTCGAGCCGGCGGCGGTGCTCGATCTGGTGGGGTTCATGTTCTACGATTTCGGCGGCATGGCCTTGCTGGAGCAGCGCTCGTTTCTCAACCATCGCCTGGGCAGCCGCGTGTTCGGAGAGAACATCACCATCTACGACGACGTTTATCACCCGCTGCAATCGGGCGCGCCCTTCGACGGCGAAGGCGTGCGCCGCAAGCGCATGCAACTGGTGGTGAAGGGCGCGGTGAAGAACCTGGTGTATGCGCGCGCGACCGCCGAAAAGATGAAGCGCTCGGAGTTGGCGGCGCAAGCGGGCCGCATCGAGCCCAGCGGCCACGGCTTCCCGCTGCCCAACGAGATGGGCGAGGCGCCCATGAACATCGTCTTCGACAGCGGCCCCGCCGCTTCCACCCGCACGGTAGACCAGATGGTCAGCACCACCGAGCGCGGCATCCTGGTGACCCGGCTGTGGTACATCCGCGAAGTGGATCCGTACGAAAAAATCCTTACCGGCATGACCCGCGACGGCACCTTTCTGATCGAAGGCGGCAAACTGAAGCACGGGGTGCGCAACTTCCGCTTCAATGAGAGCCTGGTGCAGATGCTCTCGGGCGTCGAGGCCATGAGCGCTCCGGTGCGCACCAGCGGCGAGGAAAGCTTCGACATGGTGGTGCCGGCCATGAAGGTGCGCGACTTCAACTTCACCGAAGTGACCAAGTTCTGAAAGTGACCAAGTTCTGAGGGGTGCGGGCGCGCCGAACCAAGCTTGCCGCTTGCCCAAACGGCATCGTTGCCCCTAAAGTAGCTGCGCAGCACGAATCTTGCGCAGGGACGCGGGCGGGTCGCCCGCTTCCACACCAGCGGAGCTGGATCATGGCCGACGACCGGGATCCTGAAAAAGAAAATCGAGCGGCAACGCGCTTCCCGATTCGCCTTCCACTGGCCGTCTTGGGCGGAGCGGGGTCGGAGAAGGCGGAGACGCGCGACATTTCTTACACCGGCGTGCTCTTCTACGTGGACGCCGACGTCCACGTGGGCTCCAGCATCGAGTTCAGCATTGTCATGCCGGCCAGCGTTCTGGGCACACCCAGCGATGTAGTGGTGAAATGCGTGGGCCATGTGGTGCGCTCGCACCTGGAAAACGGGCGCAAGGCGGTGGCCGCCGTGATTGACGAATACCGCTTCGAAGCACAGGGCGGCGCCGGTTCGGGAGAGGAGTGAACCAAGAGGTCTTGCCGGAAGAGAAAAGCAAAGGCGCCAGCAACAAGAACCCCATCCGCGTGATCCTGGCGGATTCCCAGGCCATCTTCCGCGTGGGGTTGAGGAAGATCTTCGCGCTCGAATCCGACCTCAAGGTGGTGGCGGAAGCCGAAACCCTGGGACAGACGCTGTCGGCGCTGGCCAAGTCGCCCGCCGACATTGTGCTGTTCGAGGCCGCCATGACCGGCAACTCCGCCGAAGCCGCGGCCGAGGTCATCAAACGCCTGCCCACGGTGCGGGTGATCGTGCTGATCGAAGAGGCCAGCGACAGCGAGGTGGTGGAGTTCATGCGGCGCGGCGCCGGCGGCATCGTGCAGCGCGCGGTGCCTCCCGAACTGCTCATCAAGTGCGTGCGCAGGGTGCATGAAGGCGAAACCTGGCTGGATAACCGCGGCGTCAATTCCCTGATTGACGCCTATCGTTCCGGACCCCAGGGCGGGGCGGGCTCGCGTCCGCGCTCGCAGCTTACCGACAAGGAACTGCTGATTGTCTCCTACGTCACCCAGGGGATGAAGAACAAGGACATTGCCACCGAAATCGGCACCACCGAGCAGGTGGTGAAAAACTACCTGCGCAAAGTGTACGACAAGCTGGGTGTCTCCGACCGCCTGGAGTTGGCGCTCTACTCGATCCACCACCGGCTGCTGCACGGCCGCATGGGGGCCGCGGCCGCCGCGGAAGCCCCGCCCGCAGAGGCTGCTCCCTCCCCACCGGATTCGGCGAGCAATAAGCAATAAGCAGTAAGCAATAAGTGTGAGCCGGCGGAGGTCAGCGCTCCGCCGCAGCGCTCAGCGTGCAGCTTATTGCCTATTGCTTATTGCTGACCCGATTGCCAACTCCCAACCGCTTCTGCTATCGTGCCGCCTTCTTACCACCGCCCTCGAAAGAGGCCCTTATGACCAGAGAAGTTTCCATACGCGTGAACGGCGTGGAGCGCCGCAGTTCGGTGGAGCCCCGCTTGCTGCTGGTGCACTTCCTTCGCGAGAATGCCGGGCTTACGGGCACGCACATCGGCTGCGAGACCTCGCTGTGCGGCGCCTGCACGGTGCTGCTCGAGGGGCGCGCCGTGAAGTCGTGCACGCTGCTGGCGGTGCAGGCGGACGGGCGCGAGGTGACTACCATTGAGGGCCTGGCATCGAACGGCCAGCTCCATCCCATCCAGGAGGCGTTCTGGGAAGAGCACGGACTGCAGTGCGGATATTGCACTCCGGGCATGATTTTGTGCTCGCACCACCTGCTGGCGCATTCGCCCTCGCCGTCCGACAGAGAAATCCGCGAGGCGCTGGGCGGCAACCTGTGCCGCTGCACCGGGTATCAGCACATCGTCAACGCGGTGCGCTCGGCGTCGCGCAAGATGGCCAAGAAGGCGCCGGCCGGAAAAGCGCGGGCGTCCAAGCGCGCGGGAGCGAGGTGAGCCATGGCCGCGAAAGCAAAAGGCAACGGACTCTGGGTGGGACGGCGCTACAAGCGTAAGGAAGACCCGCGCCTCATCCAGGGCATCAGCCATTACACCGACGACTTGAAGCTCCCCGGCCTGCTGCATTGCGTGTTCGTGCGCTCGCCGTACGCCAACGCCCGCATTACGGGCATCAACGCCGGCGCTGCGCGCAGCGCACCCGGCGTGGCGGCAGTGATTACCGGCGACGACCTGAAAGGCGTGGGCTCGGTGCCCTGCGCCGGCGCGCTGCCCGGCCTGAAGATGCCTGCGCATCCGGCTCTGGCCCTGGGACAAGTCCGCTACGTGGGCGAGCCGGTGGCAGCCGTGGTGGCCGACGACCTCTACGCCGCCCGCGACGCCGCCGACCTGGTGGATGTCAGCTACGATCCGCTGCCCGCGGCGGTGGACACCGAAAAGGCGCTGGAGAAGGGAAGCCCCCTGGTCCACGAGCAGTTCAAGACCAATCTCGCCTTCACCCATGAACTGAAGAACGGCGACGTGGAGGGCGCCTTCAAGCGCGCCGACGTCATCGTCAAGCAGCGTCTATACAATCAGCGCCTTGCGCCCATTCCCATGGAAGGGCGCAACGTGATGGCGGAGTACAAGCCGGGCGAAAACGTCATGACGCTGTGGTCGGCCACCCAGATTCCCCACCTGCTCAAGACCCAGGTTTCGGTGATGCTGGGTATCCCCGAGACCTCGATGCGCGTGATTGCTCCTGAAGTGGGGGGCGGTTTCGGCAGCAAGCTCAACGTCTACGGCGAGGAAGCGGTGGTTCCCTGGCTGGCGCGCAAGCTGGGCCGCCCGGTGAAGTGGACCGAAGGACGGCGCGAGAACATGGCCGCCACCATCCACGGCCGCGACCAGATTGATTACGTGGAGATGGCGCTCAAGCAGGACGGCACCATCCTGGCGCTGCGCGCCCGCATCGTGGCCGACCTGGGCGCCTACCACCAGTTGCTCACGCCCATCATCCCCACGCTCACCGTCCTGCTCATCACCGGCTGCTACAAGATTCCCGCCGTGGAAGTCACAGTGCAGGGCGTCTTCACTAACAAGATGGCCACGGACGCGTATCGTGGCGCCGGGCGTCCGGAAGCGACCTACATCATCGAGCGCATGCTCGACCTGGCTGCGCTGGAGCTCAAGATGGATCCGGCGCAACTGCGTTCCAAGAATTTCCCCAAGCCCAGCGAGTTTCCCTACTCCACTTCCACCGGCGTCATTTACGACTCGGCCAACTACCAGAACAGCCTGAAAAAGGCGCTGCGCCTCTCCGGTTACGACAAGCTGCGTGCCCGGCAGAAAGCAGGACGCAAGAACGGCAAGTACTACGGCATCGGAGTTTCCACGTACGTCGAGATTTGCGCCATGGGGCCTTCGACGGCCATGCCCGCCGGGGGATGGGAGAGCGGCACGGTGCGCGTCGAGCCGACGGGCACGGTCACGGTGCTTACCGGATCGTCGCCGCACGGCCAGGGCCAGGAAACCAGCTTCGCGCAGATCGTTGCCGACGAACTGGGCATCAGCCCCGAAGCCGTCAACGTGGTGCACGGAGATACTGCCGCCGTCCCCTACGGCATCGGGACTTTCGGTTCCCGCGCCACCGCGGTGGGCGGAACTGCGATGTACTTCGCGGTGCAAAAGGTGAAGGCCAAGATGACGGCCCTGGCCGCCCACCTGTTGGGAGTGAAGCCGGGGAACATCGTCTGGTCGGTGGGGCGCATCGGCGCCAAAGGCTCGAAGAAGTCGCTCGCCTTCGGCGAAGTGGTGGGAGCTGCCTACGTGGCCAAGAACATCCCGCCGGGTTTTGAGCCCGGCCTCGAAGGCACGCATTTCTTCGAGCCTTCGAACTTCACCTTCCCCTTCGGCGCGCACGTGGTGTCGGTGGAAGTGGATCCCGAAACCGGCGAAATCAAGCTGGAGAAATATTTCGCCGTGGACGATTGCGGCAATGTCATCAACCCGCTGCTGGTGGAAGGCCAGGTGCACGGCGGCATCGTGCAGGCCATGGGCCAAGCGCTGTGGGAGGAGGTCGTCTACAACGAAGACGGGCAACTGGTCACCGGCTCGCTGATGGACTACGCCATCCCCAAGGCGGAACAGATTCCGGAGATGATCCTGGAGCGCACGGTGACGCCGTCGCCGGTGAATCCCCTGGGTGTGAAGGGAGTGGGCGAGGCCGGTACCATCGGCGCGACGCCGGCCATCGTCAACGCGGTGTGCGACGCGCTGGCGCCCTTCGGCATACGCCACCTCGACATGCCGCTCAAGGCGGAGCGGGTGTGGAACGCCATCCGCCAGTCGCAGAAGAAGAAAGACGAAGCTCCGGCAGCAGCGGCTCCGCGCAAAGCGGCAATGGCGGGCGCCGCCAAAACACGAGCAGGAAAGAAAGCGGCAGGGAGGCGGGCATGATTCCAGCATCCTTTGCATACGAATCTCCACGCAGCCTGGGCGAGGCCCTGGCGCTGCTGGCGTCGAATCCGGAAGCGAAGGTCCTGGCCGGGGGCCACAGCCTGTTGCCCGCCATGAAGCTGCGTCTAACGTCGCCCGCCTTGTTGGTAGACCTGGGACGCATTGCGGGACTGAGGTACATCCGTCACGCCGGAGACACGTTTGCCATTGGCGCGATGAGCACGCATTCCGACGTGGAGTCGTCGGCGCTGCTGCGCGCGTCGTCGCCGCTGCTGGCGGAGGCCGCGGCCTGCATCGGCGATGTCCAGGTGCGCAACTGCGGCACCATCGGCGGCAGCCTGGCGCACGCCGACCCCGCCGCCGACTATCCTGCTGCCATCCTCGCGCTCGATGCAGAACTAGTCGCCATGAGCAATACCGGCGAGCGCGTCATCCCCGCGCGCAGGTTTTTCACCGGACTTTTCACCACGGCCCTGAAGCCGGGCGAGATCCTCACCGAAGTGCGCGTCCGGGCAACGGGCGCGAGCGTGGCCTACAAGAAGTTCCGGCACCCGGCCTCGGGATTCGCAGTGGTGGGCGTGGCCGCCGTGGTCAAGATGCGCGGCGGAAATATCGAGAGCGCCGCCGTGGGCGTCACGGGAGTGGATGCATCCGCCTATCGCGCGGGTGCCGTGGAGAAGGCCCTGCGCGGCAAGCCTGGGAGCGCCATCGCCGATGCTGCCAGGCGCGCCGCTGACGGCGTCAGCGCGCTGAGCGACAACTACGCCTCCGCCGATTTCCGCAAGCACCTGGCGTGCGTCTACGCGCGGCGAGCGCTGGAAGCGGCCGTGGGCCGCGGCGCAGCGAAGTGAAGCTCGAAGGCTCACACAAGATCGCCGCTCCCAAGGCCACGGTGTGGCGCGCGCTCACCGATCCCGCCATCCTGCAGCGCGCCATCCCGGGTTGCGAGAAGCTCGAAGCCACGGGCGAAAACACCTACCGCGCCACCCTGAAGGCGGGAGTGGGCAGCATCCAGGGAAAGTTTGCGGGCGAAGTCTCGCTCACCGACATGGTGGAGGAGAAATCTTTCACCCTCACTTCGCGCGCCAAGGCCAGCGTGGGCTTCGTCGAGGGCAAGGGAAAAGTTGCGCTCGAGGCCGCGGGCAAGGAGACGCTGGTGAAGTTCTCCGGGGAAGTGAAGACCGGAGGGATGCTGGCCGCGGTGGGCGGGCGTCTGATTGAAGCCGCGGCGCAAAAAAACTTGAGCGAGATGTTTGAGAACCTGGCGCGCGAGTGCGGAAAGAAGCAATAAGCAGTAAGCAATAAGCAGTAAGTCAAAAGCAGTCAGCAGTCAGCCCCCGGCGTTGGTACTTTCCGCTTATTGCTTATTGCTTATTGCTTACTGCCCCGCATCCCGCATCCCGCATCGCGCTTCT
>CAZXVY010000132.1:0-350 GCA_964644115.1 uncultured Terriglobales bacterium | reverse complement strand
GAGGAGAGACCCCCGTGAAAGGCGATCCCAAAGTTGTCGCAGTGCTGGGGGAAGTGCTGAAGGCCGAGCTCACGGCCATCAACCAGTACTTCCTGCACGCTGAGATGTGCCACAACTGGCACTACGAGAAGCTCTATGGATTCATCCGCAAGGAAGCCGTGGACGAGATGATCCACGCCGAAAAGCTCATCGAGCGCATCCTGTATCTGGACCACACGCCCAACATGAGCTCCTACTTCAAGATCACCATCGGCAAAACCGTGGAAGAGCAGCTCCGCAACGACCTGGAACTGGAGTACGAGGCGGTAGACCGCCTGAACAAGGGCATCAAGGCCTGCGAGGCCGCCGGC
>CAZXVY010000131.1:0-7398 GCA_964644115.1 uncultured Terriglobales bacterium | reverse complement strand
GCCTGGGCGGTGGTGATTGTGCTGTTCATCCAGTCGGCGTGGTCTATCGGGGTGATGATTGACCGCTGGATCGCCTTCAGCGCCGCCCGCAAGCAGTCGCGTACCTTCGCCCCCCAGGTGGCGGGAGCGCTGCGCGAGGGCAAGATTGAGGAAGCCATCCGCGTGGCCGAGCGCAACAAGAAGAGCCACTTGGCCAAGGTGGTCAACGCCGGGTTGCTGGAGTTCCGCGCTCACCAGGAGTCCAGCGACATTCCGGGCGAGGAAATCGAGGCTTCCAAGCGCGCCCTGGAGCGGGCCGAGGCCATCGTCCACGCCGAGCTCAAGCGCGGACTGGGCGGGCTGGCCACCATTGGCGCCACCGCTCCCTTCATCGGCCTGCTGGGCACGGTGGTGGGTATTCTGAATGCCTTCAAGGAGATTGCCAGCCAGAAGGCCACCGGACTGGCGGCTGTAGCCGGCGGCATCTCGGAAGCTCTGGTCACCACCGCTCTCGGCCTGTTCGTCGCCATCCCTGCGGTGATGATGTACAACTACTTCAGCAGCAAGGTGGAGGCCTTTGACGTGGAGATGGACAACTCCTCCAGCGAGCTGATTGATTACTTCCTGAAGCGGCGCGCGCGCCGCTCCTAACCGGGGGCCCGGGAGCAAGCTATGGCTATCGCGAAGCGCATCATGACGGTGAACTCGGAAATCAACGTCACCCCCATGGCGGACGTCATGCTGGTGCTGCTGATCATCTTCATGGTGGTCACGCCCATGCTGCAGAAGGGCATCAACGTGGATTTGGCCAAGACCGACAACCCCAAGCGCATGGAGGATGCCGACAAGGAAGACGCCTTGCTCAACGCCATCAACCGCGAAGGCAAGACCTTCCTGGGCACCGACTTGGTGAAGGATACCTCGGAGTTGACGCAGAAGGTGAAAGACCGAATCGCCAACAAGATGGACAAGCGCGTCTATCTAAGGGCCGACGCTCGCGCCAAATACGGCAAAGTGGTGGAAGTGGTGGACCACATCCGCGCCGCCGGCGTGGACCAGCTGGGCCTGCTCACCGAACAGCGCAAGCCGGGCGCGTTTGAGCCAGGCGGCGGACAGCCCTAAGAGATCGAGAGGGAAGGGTTATGGGAATGGCAGTGGGAGGGCCGGGTGGCGGCCCCAAATCCGACATCAACATCACTCCTCTGATTGATGTGCTGCTGGTGCTGCTGGTGATCTTCATGGTCATCACGCCGCTGACTCCCAAGGGTCTGGACGCGCTGGTGCCGCAGCCGCCTCCGCCCAATCAACCGCAGCAACCGCCCGACCGCGACCGCACCATCGTGGTGCAGGTGATCCACAGCCCTTCCGGCCGCCCCACGCTCAAGATCAATCAGGACGACGTCACTTGGGACAAACTGAAGGAGCAGTTGGAGGACATCTACAAGCAGCGCGCCGAGCGGGTGATGTTCGTGAAGGGCGACGATGCCGTCGAGTTTGCGGAAGTGGCCGCGGTCATTGACATTGCCAATGCCGCCGGCGTGGAGAAGGTGGGCCTCATCACCGCCAAGATCGAAGCCGGCCAATAAGGACCAGGAACCACTCGCAAGGAAACCCGATCCCATGAAACGCATGCAAACTGTGGTGCTGCTGGCGGCCTTGGCCGTCCTGCTGCAGACCGCCGCGGGCTGCAACAAGTTGAAGGCCCGTGACCGGCTGAACAAGGGCGTCCAGGCCTACAAGGCCGCCAAGTACGAGGTCGCCATTGAGCGTTTCAAAGAGGCGGTAGCCCTCGACCCCACCCACAAGACCGCCAAGCTCTACTTGGCCACGGCCTACGCCCAGCAAGTGGTGGAGGGCCTGGAAACCGAAGAGAACGTGCGCAACGCCAACCTGGCCATCGAACAGTACCAGGAGGTGCTCAAGCGCGATGCCCGCGACATCCACAGCATGAAGGGGATCGCTTCGCTCTACTACAAACTGAAGAAATTCGATGAGGCCAAGGAGTACCACCGCAAAGTTCTGGCCGCCGATCCCAACGATCCGGAGACCTACTATTCGATCGCGGTCATTAACTGGCACCAGACCTACCCGCCGCGCCAGGAGAAGCGTGCCGCCCTGGGACTGAAGCCGGAGGAGCCACTGAAGGACCCGAAGGTGTGCGCTGAAGTTCGCGCCGCCAATGAGGCGATGGTGGAAGAGGGCATCAAGATGCTGAGCGATGCCATCCGCTTGCGCCCCGAGTACGAAGATGCTACGGCCTATCTGAACCTGATGTACCGCGAGAAGGCCGATTTCCAGTGCGAAAACGATGCCGCCCGCGCCGACCTCCTCAAGATGGCCGAGGACATGGTGGACAGGACCATGGCCATCAAGAAGGCCAAAGCGGACCGAGACGCCCAAAAGGTGGAGGGCATCCACCTGGAGTAGGGCGGAGTTCGAGCCGACCCCAGGGCCTCTCTTTTCAAGAGAGGCCCTTGCTGTTTCGCGGCACTGGTAGCGTGGAAGGGGGGCGACCTCGCGTGTGGAAGCGGGCGACTTCGCCCGCCCCCACTGCTCCCGGAGGGCGTCGCCAACCCACGCTGTCCAGTACAATCAAAACTCTCCATCCCCCATGTTCGACAAAATCCTGATCGCCAACCGGGGCGAGATTGAGCCGTTGAGGGGGCGAGATCGCGGTGCGCGTCCTGCGCGCCTGCCGCGAGATGGGCATTCGCTCCGTGGCCGTTTACTCGGACGCGGACCGCGCCGCCCTGCACGTGCGCCTGGCCGGCGAAGCCGTGGCGATTGGCCCTGCGCCGGCGGCCGAGTCCTACCTGGACGGCGGCAAAATCCTCGAGGCGGCGCGCCGCACGGGCGCGCAAGCCATCCATCCCGGTTACGGCTTTCTCTCGGAAGATGCGGCCTTCGCCCGGGCCTGCGCGGAAGCGGGAGTGAAGTTCATCGGGCCCGCGCCCGCGGCCATGGAGGCCATGGGGCGGAAGACCAGCGCGCGCCGCAGCATGCTGGCCGCGGGTGTGCCCGTGGTTCCAGGAACCGTGCGCGGACTGGAGTCGGAGGCGGAAGCGGAACGCGCCGCGGCGGAGATCGGCTATCCCGTGCTCCTCAAGGCGGCGGCCGGAGGCGGTGGCAAGGGCATGCGGGTGGTGGAGTCCGCGGAAGAACTGGCCTCAGCCTTCCAGGCCGCGCGCAGCGAGGCCCTGCGCGCTTTCGGCAGCGACGAAGTTTATCTGGAAAAGCTGCTGGTCAACCCCCGCCACATAGAAGTGCAGGTTTTGGGCGACGAGCACGGCAACCTGGTGCACCTGGGAGAGCGGGAGTGTTCGCTGCAACGCCGCCACCAGAAGGTGCTGGAGGAGTCTCCTTCGCCGTGGAGCGATGCCGACCTGCGCCGGCGGCTGGGCGAGGCCGCGGTCCGCGTGGCGCGGGCCGCCGGATACAGCAGCGCCGGCACGGTGGAGTTTCTGCTCGACGCGGAGCGCAACTTCTATTTCCTGGAAATGAACACCCGCCTGCAGGTGGAGCACCCGGTCACCGAAATGGTCACCGGCGTGGACCTGGTGGAATGGCAGATCCGCATTGCTGCCGGCGAGAAGCTGGCCTTCGCCCAGGAGCAGGTGGAGTTGCGCGGGCACGCCATCGAGTGCCGCATCTACGCCGAGGACCCGGACAACAGCTTCTTCCCCTCGCCGGGGCGCATCACGCGGCTGCGCACGCCCTCGGGGCCGGGCATCCGGGAAGACAGCGGCGTCTACGAAGGCTGGACGGTGCCGCTGGACTACGATCCCCTGCTGGCCAAGTTGATCGTGCACGCTCCCACGCGCCCGCAGGCCATCGCCCGCCTGCGGGGCGCGCTCGAGGAATACCGGGTGGGCGGCATCAAGGCCAACGTGTCGTTGTTCCAGCGCATCCTGCGCGATCCTGACTTTGCCGCCGGCCGGCTCGACACCGGCTTCCTCGATCGCCTGCTGGCGAAGGGCGCCGCCGGGCCGCCCGCCGGAGCGGTGACCGGGGCGCCAGCCGGACCCCCAGCCGGGGCGCCGGACGGGGCAGGGGACGGACTGAGCGCCGCACACATCGCCGCCATCGCCGCGGCGGTGTTTGCTGCCGCTGAGCCGGCCGCGTCTTCTTTTTCCGCCAACGGCTCCGGCGCCGGCGCCTCCGGCGGACCCGCGGCCGCGCGCGGATGGAAGCAGGCCGCGCGCCGCGAAGCTTTGCGGGAAAAGTGATGACCTACGACGTCACCATTGACGGCGCCGCCTTTGCCGTGGAACTGGAGCGCTGCGGCGAAGGGAGCGGCTGGAGTTGCCGCATCGCCGGGCACACGGTGGCGTTCGACGCCGTTTTCCCCGAGCCCGGCGTGCTCTCGCTGATCCTTGAGGGCCGGACCTTTGAGTTCTACCGCGAAGGCGGCGGCGGCGATCTCTATCTGGTGGAAGGAGAATCACGCTACCAGGCAGCGGTGCGCGACCCCCGCTCCTTCCGCGGACGCAAGCCGGCGGCCGCGGCGCCGGGCGGGCCGAAAAAAGTCCGCGCGCCCATGCCGGGAAGGATCCTGCGCGTGCTCGCCGCCGAAGGCGACTCGGTGGAGGCGGGCGCGCCCCTGCTGGTCATCGAGGCCATGAAGATGCAGAACGAAATTCGCTCCCCCGGGAAGGGCAGGGTGCGCAAACTGCTGGCGGAGGCAGGCGCAACCGTCAGCGCCGGTGAAGTGCTGGCGGTGGTGGAGTAGCTTGAGCCGCTTTGCAGGCGTGAGCGAGGCGCAGCAGAGCGGGAGTCCGCAGGCGAAATCCTGAGCGAAGCGAAGGATCCCTAGCTTTGCGGGCGTGAGCGAGGCACAGCAGAGCGGGAGTCCGCAGGCGAAATCCTGAGCGAAGCGAAGGATCTCTGCTAGCTACTTCCCGCTGCTGTCCAAAATCTCCTGGGCCAGGTAGTTTTCCACCCGGGCTTCGTTGCGGACCACCTCGTAGTACGCGGCCTTGAGGAGCTGCTCGCGGCGTTCGCGCAACTGTTCGCGGATGATCTGCTGCACCCGGGGATCGGAAAGCTCGCGCTGCCCGGCGGGCTCCTTGGCCATCAGGCGGACGATGCGGAAGCCGATGGGCTGGCGGGTGCGCGGGTTCACGATGGTGATGACGTCGGTGGTTTCGCCCGGCTTCAGGCGCAGCACGGCATCGCGGATGGCCGGGTCTTCGCCGCTGCGCAGCGCCGACTCGGGCGCAAACCCCAGGTCGCCGCCGCTGGAGGCAGTCTGCGGGTCTTCCGAGTAGTTCATGGCCAGGGTGGCGAAATCCTCCCCGCTCTCCAGGCGGTTGAGGACTTCCTGCACTTTCTTGCGGGCCTCGGGCTCATTCTGCGCCTTGGAGTTTTTCAGGTTGCGCACCTGCGGATTGGGCTGGGTGGTCACCAGGATCTGCGCCAGGTGGTAGCGCGGCTCCACCAGGTTGAACTCCGCTTTGTGCTCCTCCCAGAAGGCGTTCACGTCGTTGTCGGAGATGGTGATCTTGGAGGAGATTTCCTTGTTGAGCACCTTCTGGATGGTCAGATTGCGGCGCAGATCGCGGCGCAGGTCGTCGGCGGTGAGGTTGCGCTCCTTGAGCCGCTTCTCGAACTCCTCCTGGGTGTAGGGCGCCTTGGACTCGATGACCTTGGCGTCCACTTCGGCGTCGGTAGCCAGCAGGCCCAGTTTCTCGGCGCGCTGCATCATGATTTCCTGGTCCACCAGGTCGCGCAGGATGCTGAGACGCAGGCTGGTGGACTGTTCGCCCACCGGCTGCTGGGGCGCGTTGGCCGTCTGGTTCTTGTAGTACTTCTCCACTTCGGCGCGCTCGATCACGCGGCCGTTCACGCGCGCCGCGGCTTCCGCTGAGGACTGGCCGCGCTTGCAGCCGGCGACACTCGCGGCCAGCACGCCCGCCAGCATGAGAAAGGCGCTGCGCCGCCACCCAGAGAATGCCCGATTACGATTCAATGCTTTCCTCCATAAAGTCTGGGAAAAGAAAAACGGACCTCAACTCCCGGACGCGGGCGGCTTTCCGCCGCAAGGCCTAGTGCCGTTCCAACTCAATTGACCAACACGGAAAAGAGATTCTGGCAGAAGCTACCGTGTCGGATTTCTCAGCCTTTTTAGCATCTGCAAGTTGGAACGGCACTAATTGTTCGGAGGGGCCGGAGCAGCGTTCCCAGGCTTGGGCGCGGGAGTGCTCTGCGCGGCCGCCGTCGGGACCTGCTCGCCTGCGTCCAGCAGGGCCCGGTCCAGGATGCGCCGGAACTCGCGCCCCGGGACGGCGCCCACCACTTCTTCTCCATTCACGTACAGCGTGGGGGTGGAATTGATCCCCAGGGCGTCCCCTTCCCGGATCGAGGCCATGATTTCCTTGTCCGATGCCGTCTGCATGCAGGCCTTGAGTTTGGACGCGTCCAAGCCGCGCTGGCCGGCGATTTCCTCCGCCTGCCGGTCGAGGGCCGCGAACTGCTCGGGCAGCGGACGCTTCTCGCCGGTAATGGCGCGCTGGTTGATGTGCACGTAATCGGAGAAGTCCCAGTAGGCGTCAGGGCTCAGCCCGGCCAGGCAGTTGGCGTCCAGCGCAGCGCGTACCGCCCAGGGATGGTTGGGCAGCGGGAAGTCCTTGTAGAGGATGCGCACGCGATCGCCATAGGTTTTGATCACGTCGGCAAACAAGGTGCTGTACATGCGCGCGCAGTAGGGGCACTGGAAATCGTCGAAGACCACGATTTCCACCTTGGCATCCTTGTTGCCGCGCACCGGGCGGCCCTGGACGCTGATCTGAGCGCGGGTCTCGGCGTTGCTCTTGAGAGAAGCCGCCCGCAGGTCCTGGCGGATGTCGATTTTCGTCATGCGCACCAGGGTGTTGCCGTCCCGGGAGACCAGAAACTCGTGGTCCTTGGTCTGGGCTCCGTCGGTCAGGGTGATGGTGACCGCGTCGTAGCCGTCGAACTCGCTGGCTTTCGCCGCCCCAATCTTTACCTCCACGGTGACCGGCAGCTTGAAATAAGCGCGCACGTGCTGCTCGATGCGCGCGTTCACGTCGGGGGCGGCGGACTGCGCCGTGCATCCCAGACACACCAAAACCGCCAGCGCTACAAAGCGCTCCAACAACCTCATGGAAACCGGCCTCATATACGGAAAAATCCGACTGTTGATTATCTCACGGGAAGCGCGCAGGCGTCGCTGCAGGGCGCGGGGAGGGCCGTTACCGGCGTGCGGCTCTGCAGATTACCTCCGTACGACCGCCACCGATAAGCAAGACTCCAGGGCGAGGCGCTTTTCGACCGAAACGAGGAGCCAAGAAACCGAGCGTTTGCGTCGGCAGGGCGCTGTCAGTCGGCCGGCTCGGGTTTTCACCGCTTTAGCTCGAGCCTAAGCTTGTAAAAGGCTCCTGAGTACCTCTCCCAGGCCTT
>CAZXVY010000130.1:0-7440 GCA_964644115.1 uncultured Terriglobales bacterium | reverse complement strand
CACCTGCCGCGGGATCAGGTAGCGGAAGGCGATGTGCTTCTTCTCGTCCTCGGTGTAGCCCTGCAGCTCGATGATCTCCATGCGATCGCGCAGCGGATCGGGGATGGGATCGAGCATGTTGGAGGTGGTAATGAACAGCACCTTGGAGAGATCGAAAGGCACGTCCAGGTAGTTATCGCGGAAAGTGTTGTTCTGTTCCGGGTCCAACGTCTCCAGCAGCGCGGAGGCGGGATCGCCGCGGAAGTCGCGCCCCAGCTTGTCCACCTCGTCCAGCATGAACACCGGATCGTTAGTCTCCGCCCGACGGATGCCCTGCATGATCTGTCCCGGGAGAGCGCCGATGTAGGTGCGGCGGTGCCCGCGGATTTCGGCTTCGTCGTGCACCCCGCCCAGCGACAGGCGCACAAACTTCCGCCCCAGCGCCCGCGCAATCGAGCGCCCCAGCGAAGTCTTGCCCACCCCTGGCGGGCCCACGAAGCACAGGATGGGACCCTTCATCGAAGGCTTCAGGCGGCGCACGGCCAGGTAGTCGAGGACGCGGTCCTTTACTTTCTGCAGGTCGTAATGGTCGTCGTCCAGGATCTCGCGCGCCTTCACGATGTCCACTTCCGTTCCGCTCGACTTCTTCCAGGGCAGCACCGCCAGCCACTCAATATAGTTGCGCGTCACCGAGTAGTCGGCCGCCATGGGCGAAATGCGCGACAGCCGCGTGAGCTCCTTCACCGCTTCCTTCTTCACCTCCTCGGGCATGCCCGCGGCTTCGATCTTCTGCCGCAGCTCCTCCACGTCGCGCGAGGTCTCGTCCTGCTCGCCCAGCTCTTTCTGGATGGCCTTCATCTGCTCGCGCAGGTAGTACTCGCGCTGCGATTGCTGCACCTGGTCCTGCACTTCGCTCTGGATCTTGTTGCGCAGTTGCTGGACTTCCAGCTCCTTGGTCAGGTGGCGGTTGATGGTGCGCAGGCGCGCCATCACCTCCGGCGTTTCCAGGATTTCCTGCTTGTCGCGCGTGGGCAGCGACGGCATGGAGGAGGCCACAAAGTCCGCCAGCCGCCCGGGATCGTCAATGTTCATGGCCACCGTTTGCAGCTCGTCGGAGAGCGTCGGCGAACCGGCCACGATCTGTTGGAACAGGGTGAGCACGTTGCGCTGCAGCGCTTCCACTTCCGGCGTCTTCTCGGCTTCAATGTCGGGGATGGTGCGCGTGGTGGCCCGCAGGTAGGGCGTGAGCTGGACGAACTCCTCCAGCCGTACCCGGTCCAGGCCCTCGGTAAAGATGAACAGGCTCTGGTTGGGCATGCGCACAACCTTGTGCACCACTGCCACTGTGCCCTGGTTGTAGAGGTCCGTGGGCTGGGGAGAGTCCACCCGCGCGTCCCGCTGGGCCACCACCACGATGGTCTTGTCCTCCCCCAGGTTGTTCACCAGGTCCACCGAGCTTTCCCGCCCCACCGTCAGCGGCAGCACCGCGTGCGGGAACAGCACCGTATCGCGGACCGGCAAAACCGGATAGGGAGGAAATCCCTGCACCGGCGCGGCGTTCTGTACCGGCGCAGCACTCTTTTCCTTAGCCAAGATTGCTCCTCATGCGCGAATTCTCTGCGCGGGCGCGATTGTAATTGATGGCGTGGAGATTGGGCAATGCGGGCGGAGGGTAAGGCAAAAGTAAAAAGTAAAAAGTAGAAAAGAAAAAGACAAGCAAATTGGGAAGCAGGAACAGTGATCGCTTCAGCACCCTACCTCCTCCCTCCTCCCTCCTGCCTCCTGCTTCATCTTCACTTTTGCCTTCTTACCTTTTACTTTTTACTTTCTCTGTACCTCCCCAGCACTTTCACAAACCCCGAATGCTGCTTGAGCTCCCGCAACGCGCTCTGGGCCGCCGCGTCGCGCCCACGCAGAAAGTCCGCAAAGAAAACATATTTCCACGGACGTCCGCGAACCGGCCGCGATTCAATGCGACTCAAGCTGATGCCGCGCTCCGCGAAAACCCCCAGTGCCCGAAACAGCGCTCCGGCAACATTCCGCGTGGAGAAGGCGATGGAAGTCTTGTTGGCGCCGGCGGCCACTCTCCGGCTGCGGCCGATGAGCAGGAACCGCGTGAAGTTCTGCCGGTTGTCTTCCAGATTCCGGCACAGGATGCGTGCACCGTACTCTTGGGCTGCGGCTTCGCCGGCAATGGCGGCCGCGTCCCCCATCCGTTCCTGGATGATGTGCCGCACCGCCCCCGCCGTGTCGGAAAACGAAACCGCCTCGAGCTGCGGATTCCGGCGGAAGAATTGCCGGCACTGGTCGAGGGCCACCGGATGCGACAACACCCGCCGCACGCCCGCGAACTTGGCCCCGGCGGGCGCGATCAGGCAGTGCACGATGCGCAGCGGCAACTCGCCGGCGATGAAGACCTCGCGCTCCAGCAGCAGGTCGAGGACTTCTCCCACCGAACCGGCCAGCGTGTTCTCCACGGGGATCACTGCTGCGCCGCCCCTGGCCACACTATCGAATACCGCGGCAAACGTCAGGCACGGAATAATGCGCGCGCCCTTCACCATGCGCCGCGCCGCCTGGTGGCTGAATGAGCCCAGTTCGCCTTGGATGAAAACTTTCATTCAGTACTCAGTACCCAGTACTCAGTGCCCAGTGAAAAGCCCCCCCCTTTTTTTGTAGTTGATGTATATAATTCACTATTGTATGTATATCATTGATAATATGCATGTTATATTGTTATAAAATGTTCTCTTAAAAACCCTGCCCCCAGCACTAGGTACTGGGAACTGGGTACTAGGTACTGGGTACTGTCTCGATCACCAGGCTGCCCGCGCGATCCACTCTGAACCTCATCCCCGGCGGAACCACGGTGGTCGAACTGTATTCGGTGATCACCGCCGGGCCGGAGTAGCGCCTCGCCTCCTCCAGCGAGCCACGATCGTAGATGCGCGCCGGCTGGAGCTTGCCGCCCATGAAAACGCGGGCAGTAGTCGCAGCCTGTTTCCGTTTCGCCTCGGCGTCGAAGCTCGACACGGACGGGCGCACCGGAATCGTTGCCCGCAGACGCAGCGTCACCAGCTCCACCTCCCTGCCCGGATGACTGTAGCCGTACCGCCGCTGATGCTCCTCATGGAACCGGCGCAACAGTGCAGGCGTGAACGGAACGGAAAGCTCATAGCCCTGTCCGCGATAGCGCAGGTCCACAGAGCGCGCGAAGCGAACCGCGCCCGGCCAGCGTTCGCGGCGGAAGTCGCCGCGCGCGGCCCGCTCCAGCTCGCGGAACACAGTGCGCAGCTTGCCGGCGGGAAGTTCGGCGCTCACCGGCCACAGCACGCTGCGCGAGTAGTCCTTCACCACGTCGCTCATCAGGATGCCGAGGGCCGACAGCGCGCCCGGATGCGGCGGCACCAGCACGCGCGGAATGCCCAGCGTCTGCGCCAGCTCGCACGCGTGCAGCGGACCGGCACCGCCAAAGGCCACCAGCGTGAAGTCACGCGGATCGTGCCCGCGCTCGATCGAGACCACGCGCAGCGCCGCCTCCATGTTCGCATTCACCACGCGCACCACGCCAGCCGCGAAGCGCTCCAGGCTGAGCCCAAGGCTGAGAACCGAGCGGCTGCGCTGCAGCCAGCGCTTCACCAGTTCGCGCGTGCGCTCGGTGTCCAACGTGAACTCGCCGCCCAGAAACCTATGCGCCGGCAGACGGCCGAGCAGCAGGTTGGCATCGGTAACCGTAGGTTCTTCGCCGCGACCGTAGCAGATGGGACCGGGATCCGCCCCGGCAGACTCCGGGCCTACGCGCAGCGCGCCGGCAGCGTCGAAACGCGCCAGCGATCCGCCTCCTGCACCCACGGTGTGAATATCCAGCATGGGTACGCGCACGGGAAGTCCCGCCACTTCCCCTTCGCTCGAGGGAACGGGAGCGCGGTCCACCAGGGCGACGTCGGTCGAGGTCCCGCCCATGTCGAAGGAGAGGATTCGCTGGAGGCCGCTGCGCCTGGCCATGGCCGCCGCCCCCACCACTCCACCCGCCGGCCCGGAGAGCACGGTGCGCACCGGCTCGCGCGCCGCCGCCTCCAGCGCGGTGATGCCCCCGCTCGACTGCATCACGAAGATGCGCGGCCGTCCTCGGCCGCGCAGCCCGTGCCCTATGCGCCGCTCCAAGCCCGCTAGGTAGCGCTCCATCACCGGCTGCAGGTACGCGTTCACCACCACCGTGGAGGCGCGCTCATACTCGCGAAACTCGGGCAGGATGACGTGCGACTGCGAAATCGGCCGCCCCAGCTTGCCCAGCGCGGCGGCCACCGCCCTTTCGTGCCGCGGATTGGCAAACGAAAACAGCAGCGAAACCGCCACCGCTTGCGGACGGCTGCGCCGCACCGCCGCCGCCAGCTTCCTGAGCTCAGCCGGCCGCGGCGCCTTCAGCACGCTGCCGTCGGGCGCGATCCGCTCTGGCACTCCGAAGCGGCGCGCCGCGGGGACCAGCGGCTCCACGCGGTCGAAGAAGAAGTCGTAGAGACGGGGCCGCGCCTGGCGACCGATCTCAATCACGTCCTCGAAGCCTTCCGTGGTGACCAGGGCCACGCGCGCCCCCTTGCGTTCCAGCAGGGTGTTGGTGCCCACGGTGGTCCCGTGCAGCAGCACGAAGGGCCGCGTCCCGCCCCCCTCGAGGGAAACAATGCGGGAGACGGCGTCGGCAATGGCCCGCGAGGGATCCCGCGGCGTGGAGAACAGTTTCAGCAGGCGGATGCGCCCGCGTTCTTGCTGGTGTGGACGCGGGCCACCTCGCCCACGCTCCACCCACACGCAGTCGGTGAACGTGCCGCCGGTATCAATGGCAATGCGGAGAGGAGAAAGGCGCAATCGTGCGTCGTTGCCGCCATCGCGCAGCTTGCGCGCCGCCACGCTCAGCCCTCCAGCACGGAAGCCAGCAGCGCAACTCCCGCCACCATGGCAAACCCGCCGCTGGCCAGGCAGGCCAGTCGCATCCGTCCGCGCGCCGCGCGCAGATCATCGCCACTCGCTGCGGCGACGCGGTAGAACGTGCCTCCCGCCAGGGCGCCGAACGCCGCCATCGCCAGAACGATTCCTAGCGCGAAAACTCCGATGCGCAGCACTGAGAGCGCCGCAGTTTCGGCGAATGCCACCGGCGCCACCGCGGCCAGCGACCGTACTCCTCCAAGGGCGAACAATGCGCCCAGGCTCGTCGCCAGCGCTCCGTGAGAGTGCTTGTGCTCTCGCTCCTTCCCCAGATGGCCGTGGAGGTGCCAGTGCTTCCCTCCCCCATAGTCGTGCGGATGAGAGTGGAACACCAGGCGCCCGCTGGCCACAGCCAGCATCAGGCCCGCGCCGCTCACCAGCAGAAGGCCGGCGGCGAGAATCTCGAATCCGCGTTGCCAGGAGGCAGGCAGCAGGACCTGCGCGAACTGCCCCAGGCCGGCGAAGAGCGCCAGCACCGCTGCGTGTCCCAGGGCAAAGCGCAGCGCGAAGCGACTCACGCCCCGCAGTCGGCCTCCCGAGGCCGCACCGTAGGTGGTGATGGCCGCCAGGTGGTCGGGCCCCAACCCGTGCAGCACGCCGCCCAGAAACAACGTGACCAGCAGGGTCAGAGCTTCACCTCAACCCGAGCCTACGAAGACTTGGCGGCCGCGGCCTGCACCCGGCTGTTGCGGACGCCGTACAGGAAATAGATCACCATCCCCATGGCCAGCCAGATTATCAGCCGCAGCCAGGTGTCGCCCGGAAGCGCCGCCATCATGAGAAGCGAGACCACGATGGCCATGATGGGCACGAACGGTACCCAGGGAGTCTTGAAGGGGCGGTGCAAATCGGGCCGCCGTATGCGCAGCACCCAGACGCCCGCCGAAACAATCACGAAGGCCAGGAGAGTGCCGATGCTGACCAGTTGGCCGAGAACATCGATGGGGACCACGGCTGCAAACACCGCCACGAAAACGCCGACGATGGCGGTGGACTTCCACGGAGTGCGGAAACGCGGGTGGATCTCGCCCGCCCACTTGGGCAGCAGTCCGTCGCGGGACATGGAGTAGAACACCCGCGACTGCCCCAGCAGCATCACCAGCATCACCGTACTGAGTCCAGCCAGAGCGCCGGCGTTCACGATGTAGCTTCCCCATTGCACGCCGGTTTCCCGGATGGCGAGCGACACCGGCGCCCCCACGTTCAGCCGCGAGTAATGCACCGTGGCGGTGAGCAGGCCGGAAACCAGGATGTACAAAATCGTGCAGATGATGAGGGAACCCAGGATGCCGAGCGGCATGTCCTTCTGCGGGTTCTTGGCTTCTTGGGCCGCGGTGGAGACGGCGTCGAAGCCGATGTAGGCGAAGAACACCACCCCGGCTGCTCGCGCCACGCCCGACCAGCCGTAGGCCCCGAACGACCCCTGATTCGGGGGAAGGAATGTCGCCCAGTTCGCGGAGGCCACCTCGGGATGCTGTATCACGTAGGCCGCGGAAACGATGATGAACGTGACCACCGCGAACAGCTTCACGAAAACCACGCCGGTGTTGAAGTTGGCCGACTCCTTGATGCCGATGATCAGAATCGTGGTGACCATGGCAATGCCCAGAAAAGCGATCAAATTGAATACCGTGGTTACATGGGGCAGCGTGTTCCAGTCAATGCCCGCGGACTTCAACACCGGTTCGAGCGTTGCCAGCGGCGCCCAACGGTCCTGGTAGAGCACCCAAATCTTGCCCGGCGTGTCGCAAATCTGCGGCGGCAGGTTGATTCTGTAGTCCTGCAGAAACGCTATCAGGGTGCTGCTCCAGCCGGAGGCCACGGTGGCGGCCCCGAAGGCGTATTCCAGGATCAGGTCCCAGCCGATGATCCAGGCAAAGATCTCGCCCAGCGTGGCGTAGCCGTAGGTATAGGCGGAGCCGGCAATGGGGATCAGCGACGCGAACTCCGCGTAGCACAATCCCGCAAACGCGCAAGCGATTCCCGCCAGCACGTAGGACAGCACGATGGCCGGCCCGGCGAACTGGGCCGCGGCTGCCCCCGTGAGCACGAAAATGCCCGCGCCGATAATGGCGCCAATGCCCAGCATCACCAGGTTCACCGGGCCCAGGACGCGCTTCAGGCTGTGTTCCCCGGTCTCGCTGGCCTCCTGCAAGAGCTGGTCGAGCGGCTTGGTTGCCAGATAGTTGGCCATCCGTCTTTAGGTCCTCCTAAGGTTTTAGTTCAGGCGCGGGCTTCGCTCTTCGGGGCCGCCCCCACCGCTTTCCGCGACCACAAAAAATAGACCGGGATGCCCAGCAGCACGATGATCAGTCCCGGCCACGTGTACTGCGGTTTGTAGCGCAATAATACGACATCAATGTACACCGCCATCAAGATGTAAATGGCGGGCAGCACCGGGTACCCAAACGCGCGGTAGGGCCGCTCCGCGTCGGGCCGCGTGAACCGCAGCACGAACAGCCCGGCTATGGTCAGGATGTA
>CAZXVY010000129.1:4434-7445 GCA_964644115.1 uncultured Terriglobales bacterium | reverse complement strand
TACGCCGACATGTTCTCGGCCATCGGCACGGAAGCGAGGCTGCGCATCATGCAACTGCTGTTATCGGCACATCCCGAAGGGCTGGTGGTGGGCGAGATCCAGGAAGAGCTGGACATTCCCGGTTCCACGCTCTCCCATCACCTGGAGAAGCTGCGCAGCGAAGACCTGGTGCGGGTGCAGCGCGAGAGCACCTTCCTGCGCTACACGGCCAACACCGGGGCGCTGCAGGAGCTGCTGCAATTCCTTTACGCAGAGTGCTGCACCCGTAGCCGGGCGCTCAAGCCTGCCGACATTGTTCAAATTTGCAAGTAGGAGATCGGCACATGGAAAGCGTGGACATCAAGCAAGTAGTGAAGGAGAAGTACGGCCAGGCAGCCCTGCTGGTGAAAAGTGGCGGCTCGGCGGCCTGCGGCGTCACGGACGCCGGCGGCTGCGGCTGCAATCCCATTACCTCCAATCTCTACGACGCCTCCCAAACCGGGCAGATTCCTGAAGAAGCGCTCCTGGCTTCGCTGGGCTGCGGAAATCCCACCGCGCTGGCGCAGTTGAATCCCGGGGAAGTGGTTCTCGACCTTGGCTCGGGCGGCGGGATTGACGTGCTGCTCTCGGCGCGGCGCGTGGGGCCGGCGGGCAAGGCCTACGGCCTCGACATGACCGACGAAATGCTCGCCCTGGCGAACGAAAACAAGCACAAGGCGGGCGCTGAGAACGTCGAGTTCCTGAAGGGCGAGATCGAAAACATTCCTCTGCCCGAGGGCTCGGTGGACGTCATCATCTCCAACTGCGTCATCAACCTCTCTGCCGACAAGGACCGCGTGCTGCGCGAGGCCTTTCGCGTGCTCAAGCCCGGCGGCCGTTTCGCCGTGTCGGACGTGGTGACGCGTGGCGCCATCAACCCGGAAATCCGCCGCAGCGTGCTGCTGTGGGCGGGCTGCGTGGCCGGAGCGCTGGACCAGGACGAGTACCGCAACAAGCTGGCCGCCGCGGGCTTCGAGCAGATCGGGATCGAGCCCACCCGCATCTGCCGCGCCGCGGACGCGCGCGAGCTCCTCGCCGCCAACGGGCTGGACGCGGAGGCGATTGCGCCCGAGGTAGACGGCAAGTTCATGAGCGCCTTTGTGCGCGCAGTCAAACCGGTGAGCGCCAAGAAAAAAGACTGCTGCGCGCCGACTTGTTGCAGCTAGTCGTAGCGCCGGCGTCCCGCCGGCTGTCGCGGCGGCATCTTGCCGCCGCTTGCATTTGAAACTAGTGATCCATCTGGCCCGGTCGTTCCGAAGAAGGAGGTGGCAGCTTTGCCAGGGCGTTACAACGTCTTGTTTCTTTGCACCGGGAACTCGGCGCGCTCCATCATGGCCGAGGCCATCCTGAACTTCAAAGGCAGGCCCAACTTCGCCGCTTACAGCGCGGGCAGCCATCCCTCGGGCGCGGTCCGGCCAGAGGCGATGGAACAGCTCGAGAGCGCCCGCATTCCGGCGGCCGGCCTGCGCAGCAAAGCCTGGGACGAGTTCGCGCAACCAGGTGCGCCGGAACTGCATTTCGTGTTTACCGTCTGCGACCACGCGGCCCGCGAAGTCTGTCCGGTGTGGCCGGGCCGGCCCATGACCGCGCACTGGGGTGTTCCCGATCCCGCGGTCGTCAAGGGGACGCCGGAGCAGGTGGCGCATGCGTTCCGCGAGGCTTTCCTGCTGCTCGACCGCAGGATCAGTCTGTTCCTCGCCCTGCCCATCGCCAGCCTCGATAAGCTGGCTCTGAAACGCGAAATTGACAAGATCGGCCAGCAATGAAATTCAGTGTGCGAGATCACCGACCAGGTTCCCCGGATATTCCGCCAGGGACGTAATCATGGAAACCCTAGTTGAGAGCCCACCGACAACCGTGGCCCCTAAGCGGTTGAACTTCTTCGAGAGATACCTGACTCTGTGGGTTGGGCTGTGCATGATCGCGGGCCTTGGGCTGGGCAGATTTGCCCCCGGCCTGGTACACGAACTCCGTGGAATGGAGTTCGGACATGGCAGCCAGGTGAATGTACCCATCGCTTTCCTCATCTGGCTGATGATCATCCCCATGATGATGAAGGTGGACTTTGGCGCCATCCTCAAAGTCCGTCAGAGACCGCGCGGGCTGTTGATCACGCTGTTCGTGAACTGGCTGGTGAAGCCGTTCTCGATGGCGCTGATTGGATGGATCTTTTTCCGCCATGTTTTCGCCGCCTGGATCAACCCGGCGGACGCCGACCAGTACATTGCCGGCGTGATCATTCTCGCCGCTGCCCCGTGCACGGCGATGGTGTTTGTTTGGAGTTATCTGACCGACGGGGATCCTGCCTACACCCTGGTGCAGGTTTCGGTGAACGATCTGATCATGCTTTTTCTGTTCGCGCCGATGGTTCGCTTCCTGGTGAGCGGTGCGTCGTCGCTGTCGGTGCCGTTCCTCGTGCTGCTGTATTCCGTGGTGGCGTTTATTGTCATCCCCCTGGCCGCCGGCGTCGCACTCCGAGCATGGCTCACGCGCCGTCGCGGCAAGGACTGGTTCGAGCAGCGGTTCCTCCCGCAGTTCAGTCCCATCACGATTCTGGCGCTGCTGGCGACATTGGTCTTCATCTTTGCCTTCCAGTCGGAAAACATCACCGGCCGCTACTTCCACGTGTTGCTGATTGCCATCCCCATCCTGATCCAGGTCTATTTCAACTCCAGTCTGACCTACGGCCTGATGAGACTGCTGAAGGTCGAGCACTCGGTCGCGGCTCCCGGCGCCCTGATTGGCGCCAGTAACTTCTTCGAGCTGGCGGTCGCGACCGCGATCGCTTTATTCGGCCCCGGCTCCGGTGCGGCACTCGCCACCGTTGTCGGAGTACTGGTGGAGGTTCCGGTCATGCTGTCCGTCTGCAGAGTTTGCAACCGCACGCGTCATTGGTTCCCTGCAGGCGAGCGCCAGACCGTTGATGCCTGACGGAAGCAGCGCACTCCAAAGGGGCGTGCCCTTTCTCTGCCAGGGAGAATCAGCGCGAAGCC
>CAZXVY010000129.1:0-4334 GCA_964644115.1 uncultured Terriglobales bacterium | reverse complement strand
TTCCTCACCGCGGCTAGCCCGCTTGAAGTCACTGCTAACTCGCCCTATCTCGAGCTCGAAATCAAAGACTCCATGGGCCTTACTTTTCTCTTGCCACTGGTCTCACTTGGTGGCAAGATGTCCCGGTTTTACGGTCCCAAGGACGCCACCGGTTGCAGTTGGGAGTGGAAAACTTGGGACGAATAGGTTTTTTCCCCGGTGCCCCCGCTGTACGGTGCTTTCTCTCTTAAGGTTGTAATCCCTGGGCTTCAGAGATTGGCCAACTTTGGCGGTAGGACAGAGACAAAGCTCATAACCTACGCTCCTTGTGGAGGGAATTGAAAATGATAGAACAGGTTTTGAAGCGCACCTTTGTCCTGAGCGTCCTGAAGCAAGTGGAGGCCCATCTGGCAGCAGCTGCCAAACCTTCGGCGCGGCGGCGGGGACGATCGGAGCCAATCGAGGGCGTAGGGCCCGAGGAGCTGTCGCATGCGTTGCGGGAGGTTCGGGGCGCGCTTAGCAGTGAAAAAAGAGGGAGCTCCGGTCAGATTGACTTTGACCTGCCGCGTCCGACGGGCCGGCGGCGAGGCGCGCGCCAGGCGGAAGCAAGAATTGATGAAGTCTCATTCTTCAGCCGATCTGCCGTGGTCAGCAACCTCCAGTCGGCGATGGATGAGTATTTGCAGCAGCGCCGGCCTGAGCTGCTGGAAGCCATTGGCCCGGGCGGAGCCAGGCGGCGCGGCCGGCCTGCATTCGTTCCTGCGGCGGAGCAGCGGTTGCGGCCCAGGCCTTCGGGGCGGCGTCTCATCGGCCCCTTCGAACCGGGAGACGTCGGCTGGCTGAGCGCCGGCGTCGCCAAAGGACTTTCGTGGTTGCGCGGCCGGCACTCTTTCCCGGTTCGTCCCGGAACCGACCAGCCGTACCGAATCGGGAACCGCGCGCGTGTGCTTCTGGTGGCAGACTGGGCCACCGGAATACCGCGCGCGGTCCACGTGGCTCAGCGAATGCGGGAAGTGTTGCAGGAACCGGGCGCGCGCGAGCAGCACGTGATGCATCTGGGAGACGTCTACTACTCCGGCTGGCCGGACGAATACCAGAAGCGCTTTCTCAACCCCTGGCCCGTGGACACGGCGAAGAAAGACCAGATCGGCTCGTGGATTCTGAACGGCAATCACGACATGTACTCGGGTGGAAAGGGCTTCTGGGAGACCGCGCTGGCTGATCCACGGTTCCACCGGCAGCAAAACTACAGCTACTTTTGCCTGGAGAATGACCATTGGAAAATCTTCGGCCTCGACAGCGCCTACGACGATCATGCGCTCAAAGATCCGCAGGCCGCGTGGGTGAAAGCGGGCATGGACGCCGCTCCCGGCAAGCAGATCCTGCTTTTCAGTCATCACCAGCCTTTCAGCGCCTACGAAAAGGGCGGACCGAAGCTGGTGAAGAAGCTGAACGCGGTCCTGAATACCGGGCGCATCACCGCCTGGTTCTGGGGGCATGAACATCGTTGCGTTCTATACGATGGCCATCAGAAAGTCGGTTTCGGCCGCTGCATTGGCCATGGGGGCGTGCCGGTCTACATGAATCACTCGCCCGGGGAGCAGGTGCCGTCGCCCGGCAACTACGAATATCGCGCCACCATGGGGAGCGACGGCCTCTTCCCCTGGGCGCGCTTCGGCTTTGCGATTCTGGACTTCGAGGACGCAACCATCCAGGTCCGCTACTTGGATGAACTCGGCGACCCCTACCACTCGGAAACCATCCCTGCGGCGGCGCCGCCGGCCATGCGGAGGCGCGCCCCGCGCAGGAGGTGAGACATGCCGGAAATCCGCATGCAACTCTACCCGCAACACGATGCCGCGAGCCAGCAGCGGTCGCCGGGCTGGAGCCGCCGCGCCACCTCTAGGGTACGACCACGGGCTGCCCGCCGAGCTCCTGCACCAGGTGCTCGGCCCTGCGCTCCGCGATCGCCGAAATCGTCAGAAACGGGTTGACTCCGATGGACGTCGGGATCACGGCCGCGTCCGAGACGTAGAGGCCTGGGTGAAGGTTCCCTTGCTGGTCGTAGACCTGGCCCTGGTGATTGACCAGCCCGCTTTGATGGTTCTCCCCCATGGGGCAGCCGCCCAGCGGGTGCGCGGTAACCAGCGTCCGGAAGGGTGTAAAGCCCCACAGCGCATTCTCCACATACGTGCTTCCCAGTTTGGTAGCGTGCGCTTTCAGGATCTGGTTCTCCAGTTGGAACACAGGCTGCGTGCCGACTCCCGGCCAGCGGATGGAAACTTCGTCGCTCAGGGCATTCAACTCCATGCGCCCGCCGGCGTCATCGTGCCCGTTCACCAGGTAGACCAGGGTGTAATTCATCGCGCCCTTTTCCAGTTCCGGACTGATGCCTCCAGCATCGCGCATGCGGCGCACAAATTCCTTGAAATTGTCGGCGGCATGTTGCGGGTCGGTATCGTAGCCGATGGAAAAGGCCATCAGGCCGCGCACGATGTCCACGTACATCAGGGGCACGGAAAGGTCCTCGATCTTCACCCGCTGGGCCAACGGCTGATTGCGGTTGTAGCGGACTTTGGAAACGATGGTAGGGCCGGGATTCAAATAGGGCGGCGGGGGAGCGGGCTGCATCCGCCGCGCGCGCTCGCTCTCCGGATACGCGCCCCATCCCAGGTCGTTGGTTCGGTCGTCGCTGTTGTAGGCGATGCCGAAGAAATCGCCGTTGCCGCTGAATCGTGTGCCCACCGTATCCGGCAGGCTGAGCCCGGAGGCGCGCGAGCGCAGCATGATTTCCGTGGATCCCAGCGCCCCGGCTCCCACCACCACCATGCGCTTGGCCGCCAGCGTGCCCGCCTCGGCCGGCCCCTGGGAGCTCTCGCGCCGCAGGTAATGCAACTGGTAACCGCCGCCTGCCAGTTTTTCGATGCGCTTCACTTCCACTTGCGTGAAGATCTCCGCGCCCCCGCTCTTGGCGATGGCCAGGTAGTTGGTGTCCAGCGTGTTTTTGGCGCCCACGTTGCAGCCGCTGGTGCAGTCGCCGCAGTTGATACACCGGCGCTGGTTCACTCCCCAGTGGTTGGGACCTTCAAACAGGAAGTTCACCGCGATGTCGTGCAGGCCGAACTCCGCCGACGGGTCGCCTTCCGCGCCCTGCTTCAAGGCCTGCACTTTGCCCAGGCTCATGCCCTGGGGATGGGGGCCGGAAAACATCGTGTTTCGCACCCGGTCGAAGAACTGCTGCAGGCGCCCGTTGTTCCGGTCCGTGCGTATGGGCTCGGGCCAGCGCGGGTTGTCGAACACCTCGGTGTCCGGTTCGATGACCGCGTTGGCGTTCACCAGCGAGGTGCCGCCCAGCCCGGAGCCCATCATCACCCCGATATCCGGGCCAAAGCGAAAATCGTAGAGTCCCAGCGGATTCAGGGCGCCGCGCCCTTCGGCCACGCTGCGGTCCAGGCGGTCGGGAAACTGTCCCGGCAGCCACTCTTTGCCCCGCTCCAGAATGCACAGACTTGGTTTGACGCCGGGCCACTGGGCGGTGGCCAGCCGCGCCGCGCTCACGGCCCCGCCGTAGCCGGAGCCGATCACCACCACGTCGTAGCCATCGGCGCGCCGCGTATTCCAGGCATTGCTCAACGGAACTCGGTTAACCGTGTACATAAAACCTCCGTGCCTGCTGGTTTCGCTGTTGGGGCGACCTGAAGGGCGCGCCCGCCCAGTTAGACCTCTTCTATGGTGTAAGGTGGATCGAATTCCGGGATGCCCGCCTGTCTTCCCGCAATCCAGCGCAGCATGTAGATCTTCCTCGGATCGGTGGCTCCCTTCCCGAGATTGGGAATCACTTCCAGCAAAAGGTGCGCCCCCGAGTCCTGGTAGTAGTCCATGTCGGCCTCCACCTTCACGCAGGCCACCCCTTCGATGGTTTCCACATCCTTCTCGTGGAAGGTGAGCTGGACGTTGGCTTCTCCAAACTGGATTTGTTTGTAGCTGCGGGTCGCGCCGGGATGAAAAACACCCGACCCTTCCTGGGCCCGAAAAATCTTCTGCGACTCGGCGATCTTTACCTGCTCGATCAACGCCTGGTCCGCATAGCCAAAGAAGCGGTCTTGCGCCATCGAGTCATTCCACAGGAGCTTTCTGTAGTAGTCGAGGGGTGTGCCCGAGCTAAGCTGGATCTGGCTCATGGCCTCTGCCAGGTTCAGCAGGGCTGCCAGAGACGGCGGCGCCGCCTGCCCCAGAAGCTCGTAGCGGCCTTTGGCCTGCTGGTCGGAGGCGCCCATGCTGAGCAAGCGCTCGATCGCCGGATGGGACTGGGCAAGCAGATCCCAAGAGTAAAACTTGAATACACCCTTCTTCGG
>CAZXVY010000128.1:0-7446 GCA_964644115.1 uncultured Terriglobales bacterium | reverse complement strand
CTCGAAACTGTGAGCCCATAATGCCCTGGCCCATTGACACCGCCAAGCTCTCCCGCGTGCGCGCGCTGATGAAGCAGCACGACCTCGCGGCCATGGTCTGCCGCGCGCCCGACAACATTCTCTATCTCACCAACTACTGGTGCATGAAGGGTTACGACGCGGTGGTGTTTCCGCGTGAGGGTGATCCCACGCTGATCGCCATCGAGCCACAGCTTGCCGACGCCGAGCGCAACTCCTGGACGCGCGACATCCGCCTGTTCAAGGGATACGACGAGCGCGACCCGCGTCCGCCCAACATGCGCGCGCTGGATGTGGCGCTGGCGGTGCTCAAAGAGCGCGGGCTAACCGATAAGGTCGGCGTCGAGCTCACGAATTCCTCCCAGGCCGCCGACCGCATGGTGGGCGAGCCTACGGTGTACACCCAGCCTTACTTCCAGGCCTTCGAGAAGGTCGCCGGGCAGGTGGTGGACGCCATGCCCGTGCTCATTGAGGCGCGCGCCATCAAGACCGCTCAGGAGATCGAGCGCATGCGCCTGGCCAACGAGCTGGCGGCGCTGGCCATGGAGCACACGCGTCAGAACATGCGAGTGGGCATGAAAGAAAGCGAAGTGGGCGCGATGTTTGAGGGCTACGTGCACGGCGTGGGCGTCGGCTACCAGGGCAAGGTGGAGATGGCGCGCGCGTTCACGCTGGTGTGGTCCGGACCGGGCATCCGGACGTTCACCGCCACCGGCGACCGCCCCATCCAGCAGAACGAGCCCACACTGTTTGAAATCTGGGTGTGCGTGGACGGCTACTGGAACGACCTCACCAAGAACCTGTGCCCGGGAAAACTCACGCCACGCTACAACCAGTTGCTCGACTTGCTGCTCAAGGTGTTCAACGAAGCCGTGGCCTTCGCCCGCGACGGCGCGAGTTTCCCGGAACTCGACCGCTTGATCCGCGCGCGCATCGCCGAAGGTGGATATCCGGGCCAGCCGTCGCATCCCGTCTGCCACGGCGTCGGCGCCCGCGCCCACGAGCCTCCCTACGCTCACCAGGCCGGTACCGGGACGATTCGCAAGGGAATGGTCCTGGCTATCGAGCCCGGCATTTACTGGGAAGGCGGCGGCGGCCTGCGCCTGGAAGACAATTTCTGGATCACCGGCGACGGCAACGAAAAGCTGTGCACGTTCCCGGATGACTTTCGTACGCTGAGCTGATGCCCAGGTTCGACGTCCGCAAGCCGTTCGTGTCCTTCGTGGTTAAGGTTTCGGGGTTAGGTTAGAATTCTCCGCTCATGCCTTCCCGGAAGAAGCCTCACACTGCGAAGTCCTCCCTCGCCGACCGCATCCTCGCGCACATTGACGAGCACGCTCTTGTCGAGATGTGCTGCGACGTGGTCAACATCGCCAGCCCCACCGGCTCGGAGCTGGAGATGGCCAACTACATGCGCGCCGCTTTCGAGCAGATGAGCCTGGAGGTCGCGTGGCAGGAAGTGGAGGAAGGGCGCGCCAACGTGGTCGGACGACTGAAGGGTTCAGGCAACGGCCGCTGCCTGATGTTCAACGCGCACATGGACACCTCCAACAGCGGCCGCGAGGCTTTTCTCACCGGGGTTGGCTACAAGCCGCGCGCCGTGGTGAAGGACGGCATGATCTACGGCCTGGGCATCTACAACATGAAGGGCGCGCTGGTCTGCTACACCCAGGCGGTGCGCGCGCTGCAGGCCGCCGGCGTCAAACTGGATGGCGACGTAATCATCGCCGCGGTCGCCGGCGAAATCGAGAAGACGCAGGTGGGCGAGTTCACCGGCAAGGAATTTCGCGGATACGGCTTCGGCACCCACTACCTGGTAAACCACGGCACCGTCCCGGACATGTGCATCCTGGGCGAGCCCACGGACATGCAGGTCGTCCTCGGGCATTACGGATCGCTGTGGATGCGCATCTCCACGCGCGGGCTCTACGTGCACACCGCCTTCGGTCCCGGCCGCGAACCGGAAAACTCGCTGCGCCGCATGCACGACGTGATCGCGCAAATCCTCAAGTGGATTCCCTCGTGGCAGGAGAAGACCGCATACGGCAACAAGCAGGGCTTCGTGAACCTGGGCGGCATCCATGGAGGACACGCCTGGCGCGCCAGCCGCACTCCCGAACGCACGGATTTGTATCTCGACGTGCGGGTCCCGCCTACCATGCCCATGAACCAGGCGCGTCACGAGCTCAAGAAGCTGTTCCTCGATCTCGAGAAGCGCTTCCCCGGTTACGGCCTCGAATTCGAGACCTACGTTTCCGTTCCCGGGGCTGAAATCAGCGCCGATCACGAGATGGTGAAAGCGATCGAGAAGAACCATCGCCGCATCACCGGCGCCGCCCCCAAGCGCGACACCGTGCTGTGGTCGTCGGACGCGTCGGTGCTCACGCGCTACGGCGTCCCCACCGTCAACTACGGTCCCTCCAGCGGTCCGCGCGACAGGGAAGGAGAGAAGGTCCGGATTCAGACGCTGGTGGACATCACGAGGATCTACGCGCTCACTGCTGCTGACCTCTGTGGAGCGAAGTAGCATGCCTTCCCAACAAGAAATCGCTCGCCGTTACTCCGCCATCCGCGCTGCCATGCAGGAAGAGAAGGTGGATGCGCTGCTGGTCTGCGGCAGCCAGTACGCCGGGTTTGAAGGCGCGGTGCGCTACGTCTCCGGATTTGAGATCGTGCACCGCTACGCCTACGTTGTGATTCCTCCTGAGGGCGAGCTGACGCTGGTGTTTCCCGCCGAGGCCCGCTGGATTGGAGACAAGTCCAAGCCCTGGGTGCGCGACCACGTCTGGCCCGCCGTCCCCGGACAGTGGATCGCCGAGCGCGCCCGCGAAAAGAAGTGGAAGCGCCTGGGCGTTTATGGTCTGAAGCACGTGATGGCGGTGGTGGATTATCAGGCGCTGGTGGCTGCTGGCCTCGAGCTCGTGGACTTCGATTTCGCCTTCGACATGGCGCGCGCCGTGAAGAGCGAAGAGGAGATGAAGGAAGTGCGCGAGGCCATGGACATCGTGGTCGAAGGCTTCCACGCCCTGGTAAACGCCTATGCTCCCGGCAAGACCGAGGCCGAGATCATGGCTCCGGCGGTGGAGGTTTACTTCGCGCGCGGCGCCGGCCCGCGCATGATGAACATCGTGCTCTCGGGCACGCACGGCACCGCCGAGGCGTCGTTCAAGGTTCCGGGGCACCGCCGCGTCAACCCCGACGACCTCATGCTCTACTCGCTGGAGATCACCAACGCCGAGGGCTACTGGGTGGAATTTTCTCGCGCCATCATCCAGGGCAAGCTCCATCCCGTCACCGAGCGCATGAAGCAGGGCTATCCCATTGCCATGGAAGAAGCCCGCAAACTTTTGCGCGAAGGCGAGCTTGCTTCCAGCGTCCACCGCGCCATTGCCGATGTTTTCAAGGAGTACGGCTTTGCCCTCGGCCATCTCTCCGGCCACGCCATCGGCACTACCATGCTGGAGTATCCCGCCGTGGGCGCGCAGAGCGACGTGGTCCTGCGCGAGAACATGGTGCTCTCCGTCCATCCCCAGGTGGTGGACCAGGACGGCAAGGTCTGCCTCTACACCCAGGACACCTTCCGCGTGGGCAAGACCGAAGGCGAAAATCTGACCAACGTCGAATGGCGCCTTTACCGGGGCGGAGACGCGTAGGATCTTGAACCACCGAGGACACAGAGGAACCCAGAGACAATTTCGGCCAGTGAGAGGGTACCCTGAACTCTGTACTCTGAGTTCGGTCGGGAGTGTGTTATGAAGAAACGCATCTGCATCGTTGGCTGCGGGGCTGTAGGCAGCCTGTTTGCCGCGCACCTGGCCAAGGCGGGCGAGGCCGAGGTTTTCGCCTTCGACGTGGCCCGCGACCACGTCCGCGCCATCAACCAGAACGGCCTGCGACTGAGCGGCGAAGCCGACTTCACCGCGCGCCTCACCGCCACTTCGGACCCGGCGGAAATTCCGCGCTGCGACTACGGCATCGTGGCCACCAAGAGCGTGCATACTCGGGGCGCTATGGAACAGGTGGCGCGAATCTTCGACGCCGAGAGCGCCGTCTGCTCGGTGCAGAACGGCGTGGGCAACGAGGAGATCATCGCCGAGCACGTGCAGTACGTCATCCGCGGAACTACTTTTCCCGCGGGACACATCGTGGCGCCCGGCCACGTGGGCTACGACATCAAGGGCGACACCTGGATCGGCCCCTTCGAGCCCACCCATACTCCCATGCCGAAGGTCGAAGAGCTGGCCGGCTACCTCACCCGCTCCGGCATGAACACACAGGCCCTGGCCGACGCCCGCGGCGCCCAGTGGACCAAGCTCATCTTCAACGCCGGCACCAATCCCGTGGGCGCACTCACCGGACTGCACCACGGTGCGGCCACATTCTTTTCCCCGACGGGCGAACTCTTCGAAGCGCTGATTGACGAAGGCCTGGCCGTGGCGCGGGCGCTGGGCATTGAGCTGCACAACGATCCCAAGGCGCTGGTGCTCAAGGCCGCCAACGCTCCCGGCAAACACAAGGCCTCCATGCTGCAGGACGCCGAGGCCCGCCGCCAGACCGAAGTGGATTTCATGAACGGCGCCATTGTCGAATGGGGCAAGAAAACCGGTGTGCCCACGCCACTCAACCGAGCCGTGTGGGCGTTGGTGAAGGGGATGGAACACTCGTGGAGCAACGTGTAGGGCATTTGTGATTTGCGATTTGTGATTTGTGAAGTTCGGGCAGACTGCGCCAGTTGCTTGGTTGACCTGAACCTGCAAGGCAGGTTACAAATCAGAAATCACAAATCACCAATCACAAAGGTCCTGATGCCTGTCCCTTTCAAAATCTCCGTCCTCCAGCTTTCCATGGAGCCGCTGGAAGAAACCGTGCGCATGGCCAAGGCCTGCGAGCAGGCGGGCTTCGACGCCTTCTGGCTGGCCGAGGCCTATCCCTGGTGGCGCAAACACAGCTACGAAGCCCGCTCTTCGACGGCCATCACCGCCATCATCGCGCGCGAGACCAAGCGGATCGCCGTGGGCTGGGGCATCATTTCGCCTTACACGCGCCATCCCGTGCAGATCGCCATGGAGGCCCGCGTGATGCAGGACGCCGCCGGCGACGGCCGCTTCCTGCTCGGCCTGGGCGCATCCAAGATTTTCATGAAGGAGATCGGCGAGGGCGAGAAGGGCAAAGACGCCAGCCCGGCCACCGTCATGCGCGAGTCGCTGGAGATCATCCGGGCGATGCTCGAGGGCGGCGAAGTCCGCTACGAGGGCAAAGTGTTTTCCGCGCATGCGCCCCCGCTCAAGAGCGACGCGCACGTTTCCCGCGCGCGCGTGCCCATGTATTTTGCCGGCACCGGCCCGGTGCTGCAGAAGATGGCGGGTTCGCACACCGACGGCCTGCTCACCGCCTCCATCACCACGCCGGAGTTTGTCCGCTACTCGCGCAAGAACATGGAAGAGGGGGCGCGCAAGGCGGGCAGGGACCCGGCATCGCTGGAGCTGGGCTCGGTGATCGTGGGTTCCATCGCCCGCGACTCGAAGCAGGGCAAAGAAGGCGCGCGCGAGATGGCGGCCATGTATCTCGCCAATAAGGTGCAGAACATCCGCGGCACCGCTGACATCCTGCTGCAAAGCGCCGGCCTCACGTTTGACGAAATCCGCCCCATCGCCGACGCCATGGAGGCCGGCGGGCGCAAGGCCGCCGCCCGCGCCGTCACCGACTCAGTACTGGCCAAGACCTGCGCCATCGCCGGCACGCCCGAGGAGTGCATCGCGCGCATCGAGGAGTACCGCTCCGCCGGCTGCACCCACATCATGCTGGAAATCTGGGGTGACAACCGCGAGGAGCAGGCCCGGCTTTTCGGCGAAGCAGTGCTACCGCATTTCCGCCGCTAAGGAGAGCTCGCCCATATGATGCGGGAGGGGAATCAGCCGCCTACCTCCAGATATTTCTCGCGACCACCGGTGCCAATCCTTTTCCTCTTTCACACGATTCTTCCGAGCTTAGGTGCAGCGATCGCCACCTGGTTCGGACTTTCGCTTCTTCGGTCCTTGCTTCCAATGTCAGTTGAGGCCATGACCGGGGTCTTACTTCACCCCCTTCACCCTGTTCAAATGGGAGCGGCCTTGATGCTCGGCTATATAGTTCCTGGAGAGTTTCGGCACAGCTCACAAGCACGGTGGGCGTGGCTCCTGCCGGGCATGTACCTGGCGTGCCGCATCGTTTTCTGGTCGCGGGAAGGCGACAGCGGGAGCGTTCTAGTGGATGAGCCGACATCCGTCTACCAGGCATGGGCATACTTTTTCGGCTCTTGCGTAAAAGGCACTGAATGGAATCCCGTCCGCTGCATTGACCAGACCTACGCGACTCTGCCCTTACAGGCGTCGGTCGCTTATTCCGTGGGTGCGCTGCTCGATCAATTCGGAGTATTCAGGTTTCAGCGAGTTGCCGAAGGGGCTTCTGGGGCCAGCGCCCCTCCGGCTGTCTCGGAGGAAGGGAACAGCCATTCATCACAGAACCACGGCGATTCATCGCCCTAAGAGAACACCTCGTCCCAATTCGCACCGATTCGTCACATCTTGTAGTACCGTACCCGCGCTAGGAGGCCCCATGCTTCGTACTGCCATGTGGACGGCGCTGGTCGCCGCCCTACTTTCGGCTGCTGCCTCGCAGGAGAAGCCTGCCGAGCCGCCGGCCGCTCCCAAGAAGCCGGTTATCCCCGACACCTACACCAACCTCCAGGTACTGCCCAAAGACATCAAGAAGCCCGACCTGCTGCCGGTGATGAAGTCGTTCTCGATCACCATGGACGTGCGCTGCAGCCATTGCCACGCGGTGCCCGACGATCTCTCCGGCGGCGATTTCGCCTCCGACGAGAAGCCCACCAAAGTGGCGGCGCGCAAGATGCTGGCGGCGATCCTCGAAGTACAGAAGAAGTACGCGCCTACGCCGCCTGCACAGTGAAGGACATGAAAACCGCAGAGGACGCGAGGGATACAGACACAAAAAGGAAAAAGGTCCCTTGTCATCCCGAGCGAAGCCCGCCGCGGCGGGCGCAGTCGAGGGATCTTGGGTTTTTCTTGCAGCGAGGCGGCGTTTAATCGTCAATCAACAATCAACAATCGTCAATCGCGCTCAGCCTTTGGCCACACCGGCGACGATCTTCTTGAACTCCTCGTCCGTCACCAGGCCGCGCTTTTCGATGCCGCGCTGCTTCACTGCCTTGAGCACGGCGGCGCGCTGGTCTTTGGGAATGGAGAGGCCGAGTTCCTTTGCCTTGATATCAATATTGTCCAGGCCGCTCTTCTTTCCCAGCACCACGCTGCGCGGCGCATTCACCAGCTCCGCAGAGAACGGTTCGATGGCTTCGGGGATGTGGAACTGGCTGGCCACGGCGCCACTCTCGCGGGTAAACAGGTTCTCGCCTACCAGCGGCTTCCAGGC